>CAXFTV010000093.1:0-7774 GCA_964005845.1 uncultured bacterium | reverse complement strand
ATATTATCGATCGCTCTGGCGAGACTGGGAATGAGGCCTGGCAGGCAATAGTTGAAAAAGCCGGGGAAGACGCAGGTGATTACCACCGCGATCCCAAGGATGGTTGGCGCCCGTTTAATTGGAGCGGTATTTCCTCGGATGGCAGTGGGGATACCTATAATTACCAGCCGGCTAACTATCTCTACACCCCGCAAAAGCGCTACAGCTCTTTTTTGACGGGCAGCTATGATCTCAGCGAAAAATCCAGTGTCTATTTTGAGGTTTCCTATACCAATCGCCAATCGGACCAGAAATTGGCTCCGACGCCCTTGTTTATAATTTCCGAAGGAATCAGAGTATCAGCTGATAATAAATACAATGACTACGGTCGTGATTTTATCGATGTTCGCCGGCGTTTTGTAGAGTCGGGAAACCGCAATTTCCTTCAGGATCTCGATACCTATCGCATCGTGGTTGGAGAAAAATACAGTTGGGGCGGCTTCGATCACGACCTCTCATTTTCCTACGGGCGAACTGAGGGCACGAATGTCAACGAGGGCCGCTTTATTCGCAGCAACGTAGAGCGGGCTCTGGGGCCAGACGCGGATTGCGCCGCTCCCTGTGTTCCACTCGACATCATGCATGGCGCGGGCACGATTACCCAAGACATGCTGAAATATATTCAATATACAGGTATCGCACGGGGGCATTCTCAGCAGAAAATCCTCCAGTTGAACTCGACGGGCGAAGTGGCTGAACTACCCGCTGGTCCAGTTGCTGTCGCGGCTGGTTTGTCTTCCCGCTGGGAAGCGGGCGCCAGCATTCCCGATCCGGTCACAGCATCCGGCAACACCACCGGCAACAAAGAGGAGCCCACAGCGGGAGAATATTCGGTCAAAGCCCTATACGCCGAGACTATTTTGCCCCTGTACGCGGACGATAGCTTCGGCATTGATCTGTCGGCGGCCGGGCGCGTTTTCGACTATGACACTTTCGGTTCGGGTTTCACTTACGAAGCGGGTACGCGCATTGATTTGCCCCAGGGAGCAGCCCTTCGCGCCACTGTTTCGAACGCATTCCGGGCTCCAAGTATTGCCGAGATGTTCTTAGGCAACACCGATAGTTTTCCCCTGGTCAGCGACCCCTGCAGCACAGTCGATGAGGCCGGTGAGGCTCGTGAACTAACCTCACAGCAAATTAAAAATTGCAAAAATGCCGGCATTCCAGCTGACTTCGAGGATTCCAGGGCCCAGCTAAGAGCGAAATTAGGTGGATCCACGGATATCGATCCCGAAACGGCCAATATGCTCACCGCCGGTCTGGTATATGCGCCGGAGATGGTCGATGGCCTCGATATCAGTGTAGATTATTATACTGCGACAGTTGAGGATGAGATCGGGACCTTACCCGCAGGTCTCATTCTGAGTAATTGCTATTCTCAGGATTCGCCATCCAATTGCGACCAGATAATTCGCGACGAGAATAATCTGATTAAAAATATTCTGGCGACCAACACCAATGTGGGCAAAAGAGAGACCAGTGGTATTGACATCGGGGTTAATTACCTAACCGATTCATCCCTTGGCATAATCACGGGACAGCTGGAAAGCAATATGCTGCTCAAATACGACCAAACAACCCCGACAGCAACTGGCTCTGAAACAGTTGAAGGTAAGGGCTACTACGACCTGGGCGCTTTCCCCTCCTGGCGCCATACCGCGTCACTGGGGCTAAACAAGAAAAGTTATACTCTTGGTTTGAACTGGCGATATATTGGTGGCTTTGAAGAGTGCGAGGGCGATGATTGCAAGGGGATCTATCGCGATGACGTGGACGCCCCAAAAGTCCGGGCAATTGAAGCCAATAGTATTTTGAGCCTTCAGGGTTCCTATGAATTAGGGTCGGGTTTTGGCAATTCTGTTATAACTGTGGGTATTAATAATATACTCGATCAGGCCCCGGCCGTTATCTTCAACGGGTTCCTGGCTACTTCAGACGCCGCTACTTACGACTTTCTTGGTCGTTATTTATACCTGCGTCTGACTCAATCCTTATAAGGATCAAGGCTGTTTCCCCGGGCCCGGGCTGGGGGAAGCGAACTTGACTTTTACAAAAGGGGAGCGTTTCCAATGCTGTTGAAAACGCTCCCCTTTTTTTGTATTTTCTCCCTGGTCGATAGCAAATCCTAGTATATCCCACCTCCCTCCCCACTCCGACAACATCGCCATTTTGAGGAACATCGCCATGTCCGTAGAATACTGGACCACTCATTCGCTCGATAAGCTCTTCCCGCAAAGCGAAATGCCGGCTCGCGCCGCCCGCGAGATCCGGCTCAAAGCTGCCGGCAACGAGAGCGAGGATGCCCAGATCGTCGTGCGCCCCACCAGGACCCTAACCAGAGCGCGGGTGAGCTTCACCCATCTGCAGACCCCAGGCGGCAGCCGCATCGATGCCGGCCAGATCTCCGGCCACTGGCAATGGTATACCTACGTTCTGCGCAACCCGCCGCATAGCAAGGACCCCAGCAGTTGGCTGCGGGATGCGCCGAATTTCTTTCCAGACGCCTTTGTGGAGGATGAAGAGATTCGCATTGCCAGCGACTGGACCCAGGCCATGTGGGTCCGCATCCGCATTCCCGCTCAGCAGGAACCGGGAGAATACCACGGCCGCGCGATGCTGTGCTACGAAACCGACGATGGGGAAAGAGCGGAGCAGACGATTCCCATTTCCCTTACCGTCTGGCCCTTTTCCCTGCCGGGAGAAAAATCGTTTCGCCATACAGAGTGGTTCAGCGCCCGTGCCCTGGCCACATGGTACAACCTGAAGGAGTGGTCGGAGGAACATTGGGAGTGGATCGAAAAATGCGCCATGGATATGTTCGACCACCACCAGGACACCATCCTCACCTCCTTCCACGATCTGGTCACAGTAACCGAAAAATCCGCTGGCACCTGGGATTTTGATTTCACCCAGCTCGACCGCTGGATCGAGCTCTTCCGCAAACACGGCGTCACCTTCATCGAATGCGGCCACATCGCCGGCCAGCGCGCCTGGGGCCAGGCGTTCATCTGGCGACGTTTCCCCGTCTTTGATGAGGCGGGCCGGGAAATCGAGAGCTACGGCCCCGAGCAAATGGACGAAAGGGATTTTGCCGCCCCGATGGAGAGGTTTCTAAAGGGTATCTACGCACACCTGGAAGAGCGCTTCGGACTGGAACGCCTAATGCAGCACATCGCCGATGAACCCCTAGCCGACAACATGGATTCGTGGGTTGCGATCAGTGAGCAGGTGAAATCCTGGCTGCCCGATGGCATCCCCAACATCGATGCGGTCATTTGCGAGGAACTTATTGGCAAGGTGGATATTCGAGTACCGCAGCTGCAGGAAATCAAGGCCGAGGCGCCGGCCGCTGCCGATGAGGAACTCTGGTCCTATACCTGCCTGGCTCCACAGGGCCATCACCCCAACCGCTTCCTCGATTTCGAGTCCATACGGAATAGGATAATTTTCTGGATCAATTTCAGCCGCAATTTGGGAGGCTACCTGCACTGGGGCTACAACCAGTGGCATCCATGGGGGCCGCCGCGGCCCAAATCGGTGAAGCTCTCCCCCTGGACGGACGCCGCGGCCATGACCATTTACAACACCGATTGGCAGCCGCTACCGGCGGGCGATCCCCACATCGTCTATCCGGGCGCCGAGAGCATTTGCTCCAGCATTCGCTGGGAAGTCGTGCGCAAGGGAATCGAAGATATCGAGTTGCTGCGCATGCTTGAGAATGCCGCGGCGGCGGCCCCGAGCAACGACCCCAACCGCAACGCCGCCGCCGCGCTGCTGGACAATATCCGCACGGACCTGGCCTGCGATTCGCAGAACTACACGCGCAGTGAAGAGGACCTGCTCAGCGCGCGCGAGCAGGCCGGAGACCTGCTGGCAAGACTGGTCAGTTAGGGTGCAGATAACAGCGCGATGTTGCCTGGCTGAAGGCTTTAGGGCCGCAACGGACTGGGGAGCACTTTGGGAGTCTGGCATTTTACCCCCCTACTGCCGCGGCGCTTGCGACCTTATTTACTGACTACATTTTGCGGTTTGCCCGAGAGAAATGCCTCGACATTCTGAACACACAGCTCAGTTTGGGCCCCAAAGCCCTGGCTAGTAGCGCTGGAGCAATGAGGGGTAAACAAAACATTTTCCATCTTGAGCAGCGGGTCCTGCGGATCTGGGGGTTCATTGGCCAGCACGTCCAAACAGGCCGCACGTATTTGCCCCATGCGAAGGGCTTGCAAAAGGGCCCTTTGGTCGATTAGCTTGCCGCGCGCGGTATTTATCAAGATGGGGTGCCGCCCCATCTGGGCAAATTCCCTTGCTCCAATCATGCCGGCAGTCCGGGTCGTCAGCGCCGTATTGAGCGAAATGATATCGCTCTGCTGGAGCAGTGCCTCCAGATCCACAAAGGTCACGCCCCGTCTTTCTGCCCTTTCGTTGGAGGGATGTCGGGTGTGGGCGAGGACCTCCGCTCCCAGTCTGCGGGCATACTCGGCGACCCGCGTCCCAATAGTGCCCAGTCCTAAAATGCCGAAAACCTGGCGGTGGAATTCGGCTGTGATAAATCTCTCCCAGGCATATCCGCCCTGGCGCACATGCCGATCGGCTTCACCTAGCCGCTGCAGGAAGTAAAGAGCAACTCCTATAGTATGTTCCGCAATCGCCGTCGCCGTACAGCCCGGTGCGTGGGATACTGTGATGCCCAGCTCTGCGGCGCCCTGAATATCCACGTGGTCGTATCCGGCCGACCACAGGGAAATCATCTGTAAATGGCTGCATGCCCTCAGTATCTCTCCGTCCAGGCGGGCTTCACTTAACAGGATGATATGGGCACCCTCGAGGCGTTTGAGCAACTCATTTCGATTTGCTGGGGCTTGTTCATGGACCCTCAAGCCGCCGAGCGCCTCGAGGCGTTTGAGCTGTTCACAGGACAGTGGGACCCCATCTACGACGACTAAATTTCTCAAGAAATTCTCCCGGTGCACCCTCTGCTTTTCGATCTGCAAATCCCAGGAAATGCCAAGCGGCTCTCACCACCCGGACCTACCTATAAAGCACGGGAAACTTCTCCTGTGCCCAACCCCGGTTCATGGCGATGAGATCCTTTGAATTTCCCGGAAAATATAATCGCGAGAACGTTCCAATAATTCCCTCTGTTCCGGCCATAAGAAGCGCGGCAGCCGCTCTATGGGAAACCAGCCCATGGCGAAGTGGTGAGAGCTATCCGTCGGTGTTGCCTCGACCTGTTCGGTGTGAAATAGATACAGATGAACTAGGGACCAGCAACTTTTATCAAAGTTCAGCCGTTCGAGTACTTCGAGCTTTTTGATAAGCGTTAGTTGTCTGAGTCCCGTTTCCTCTTCGATCTCGCGGCAGGCCGCCGCTAGTAGAGTTTCGCCTGCTTCGACTCCCCCCTTGGGCAAAACGAAATCTTCCCTATCTCCTTCACGGGTCAGCGCAACGAATATCTGTCCCTTTTCAAGTCGGGCGACAACGCCTCCACTGGCTACGCGTTCGCGAATGCCGCAAGGCTTTGTATACCAGGATGAATCTATCTCGCTCATGTTAGTCTAAAAAGCTTGTCATTTATGTCCTCGGCGTCTTGGCCAGACTTTCTCAGCAGGGCAATGGGCTCCCAGAGGTAGTTTGGCCGCATCAGGTATAGCTCAACAGCGCCTTGATGACTTTCCTGCCGCGCACCGCCTCAAGCGCCTCCCCTATTTGTTCGAGGGCAAAACGGTGGCTAATGAATTCACTCGCCGCAAGTTTGCCCTGGCGCACCCAATCGCACAATGGAAGTTGGGCTTCCCTTTCGTACTCTCGGGTTGGCCACTGGTGGACGTAGAGGTTGTAGTTGAAGTCCCCCAGCGCATTGTCGATCGTGAATTCCTCGATTCCGGCGAGAAATCCATAGATGCCCATGGAGCCGCCACGCTTCAAAAGCGGCAGAGCGATATTGATAAGCTCCGCTTTTCCCACTGCATCTATCACCGCGTCAAGTTTGCCGCGCGAGGGCAAAATTTTGTCAATCAGAGGATCGCCGGGTGCAAAGACCGCGTCGGCACCGAAGGCCCGGGCCTTTTCCTGCTTTTCGGGGTGGCGGTCGACCAGACCGATCCAGCCCAGGCCGAAGAGCCTGCCCAACTTGACGAAACTCAGGCCCACAGGCCCGCCGCCGAAAATCAGCACGTCGTCGCCGCGGCGCAGGTGGAAATCGCGGAAAGACCCCAAAACTTCCCTCCAGGTGCAAAACAGCACCGCATCTTCAGGGGCGATATCGGCGTCAACCCGCGTTTGAATCTCAAAGACTTCGACCCAGCCGTGCTCCTCATCTGCTACCCCATCCTCGACCATGGCGGCGTGATCATTGGCCAGGACGTACTCGCAGAACCCCCCCCACCCCGATTTCAGACCCTCCACCCCAAGGTCGAATACAAGTCCGCTGAGGGCGCGATCGCCGATGGAAAAATTGAGCACCTTATCGCCGATTTGCTCGACTGTGCCCACACTTTCGTGGCCCAGAGCGAAGGGAAAGGCCTCTTCCATTTCGGGGAAGGAGCCATGGACCAGTTCGCCGTCGGTATTGTTGCACAGGCAGGCGAGCTCGGTCCGAACCAGCGCCTGGTAGGGGCCCGGTTCGGGTTTCGGCGTATCGATGATCTCGACCTGGCCGGGTGCGATTACGGATACAGTTTTCATAAGTCCTCGACGTTCATGTATTTAGGTTCTCCTTTTCACAACATTGAATACTGATTAAATTATCGCTTCACCATCAAAAAAAATCGAGCCTAAATTGTTCTAAGAGTGATAGATTACAAACTCCTCTTTATTGAGAGAATCAATGTACCTAGAATTTTTTGAAAAATTAGTTTTCGCTCAAACCCTCTGGGCCAACATCAAATTCTCCACATCCCGCCCCCCTCCTACTGAACCAGTTCCCAGCGGTGCGCCTTTTTCCCCTTTTCCTTTCCCCGCTTCAAGGCTTCGACCCAAAGCCGACACCACGCCTCGTAATCCCTGAACTCCGATTCGGGATTGGCCCGACTGCGGGCGATAAAATCGGGCTGCCAGGGCCTCCCCGTCGGCGTCCCCGTTGCCTGGTAACGCAAATCCATGCTCCAGCGCACCGTAGCGGAATTATTGGCGCCCGAGCGGTGCGGGACCATCTTGTCCAAAAGGAGTACATCCCCCTTGTCCATCGGCAAGGTCAACTGCTCCGCCTCGGGCATCTCCTCGTCGATGATAACCGTGCCCAGGCCCTTCTTGGTGTGATGCCGCATCAGCGCCGTGCCCCTAGCTTGGGGGATGATCTGCAGGCAGCCATTCTCGGGGCGCGCCTCGCTAAGCGCCAGCCACACCGTGAGAATGAAGTGTGGGTCGGCCTCCGCCCAGGTGACGCCGGCATCCTGATGCCATGGGACCACGTGCGGATCGCCGCCACAGGCGATATCCGTGGGCAGTTTGGGCCGGGTGTGCTGGATTGGACTGCAGGTAATTTCAGGACCAACCAGCCCCTCGACGAGATCGAGCAGGCGTTCGTTGGTCAGAAATTCGAACAAAGCCGGTCCGCGGAAATGCATAATGTCGAGTTCGTTGTAGATCTCGTTATGCTCCCGGCAAATGGGGATCAGGCGGCGGTTGAAAGGCTCGTCGGCATAGAGCGAGGAGATCTTGCCCGCGGCCAGCATTTCTTCGGCGCGGCGGGCGATATGGGCTTCGTATTCGGCGATGACCGGATCGAGGTCGGCGT
>CAXFTV010000092.1:0-6940 GCA_964005845.1 uncultured bacterium | reverse complement strand
CCGAGGCGGAAGAAGAGGCCCAGGGCTACTACCACGGCGAAGCGTCGAACCTCCCCTGGACGGTATTCGACCAACAGGCCGATGCGACCGCAGCCAGACTCGAATACGGCCTGGAATTGCCCGACGCGCAGTTGCGCTTTCGCCGCACCCTGCGCATTCGGCCGGGCGAATCCACCCTCTATATCAGCGAGCGCACCACCAGTTTGAAGCGCGCCGATGCGCCCTTCTGCTGCCAGCAGCATGTGACCCTGGGCCCGCCCTTCGTGGAAGGGGGCGTTTCCCGCCTGGACCTGCCGGCGCGGAGGGGACAGACGCATCCCGCTGCTATCGGCAGTACAGATCCGCTGGCGGCAGACCAGCCCTACACCTGGCCCAACGCACCACTGCGGGCAGGCGGCACCCTCGACCTGCGGCTGTATCCCAGGGAGCGCTGCACCTACGTCGCCACGACGCTGTCGGAGCCGGACGATGGACACGGCTTTACCGCTGTCTCGAATCCGCGCCTCGGGCTGCTGCTCATCTACATCTTTCCACCCGATATTTTTCCGTGGACATCCCTGTGGGTCGAACACGAAGCCTCCGAATTCCCACCGTACAATGGCAATACCACCACCTGGGGGGTGGAGTTCGGCTCCGTCGCCCAGCCGGTGAAACTCATGGAGACCTTGACTGCCGGCCCGCTCTTAGGTGCCCCTCGCTTCGGCATCCTGCCGGCCAGACACACCATCGCAGTCGACTATCAGGCCCAGCTGCTGAAAATTCCGCCCGATTGGCAGGGGGTGGAACGCATCCAGTATCGCGACGGTGAGACCATCGTCTCGGAGGCGGGTTCCGAGCGCCGCGTGACGACCCCTTCCGACTGGCAGATTTCGACGCGCACGGCGCCGGCTTCCAGGACGGATTGAGGGGATGCCCGTCCTCCCTGGCAAAGGCCGCTAGAACGGGCGGAAAAGCATCGGCATGAAGGTAAATCGCAACCCCATATCAGAGGAGTGCATGATGGCAGGACGCACAGTTCAGGAGCTAACGGATTTAACTGGAAAAGTTGCCCTGGTCAGCGGGGGAACGGGTTTTCTGGGGACGGCGTTTTGCAACGCTCTGGCCGAAGCCGGGGCCAGCGTCGTGATCAGCAGCCGCGATGCGGTGCGGGCCCAGGCGGCGGCGGCGAAGTTGCCCTCCCCCGAGGGCGCGACGCACCACGGAGTCGAACTGGACCAGATGGACGGAGACAGCACGCACCGCGGCTTCGCCGCCGCGGTGGCGGCAGCCGGCCAGGTCGATGTCCTCGTCAACAACGGCCTGGACGCCGAAGGCAAGGATCTGACGGAGATCGCCTTCGAGGAGTTTGCCCGCCATCAAGCGAACAACGCCGGCTACTTCGAACTGGCGCGTTTGCTGCGCGACCACGCGGTGCAGCGCGGCGCCCCGGCGAGCATTGTCAACCTGGGCTCGATGTACGGTCAGGTCAGCTCCTATCCGGATGCCTACGAAGGCATCTGCAGCGCCAGTTCGGTTGCCTACCACGCCCTCAAGGGCGGGACGATCCACATGACCCGACACCTCGCCGTCTACTGGGCGAAAGACCAGGTGCGCGTGAATTGTCTGAGTCCGGGCGCCTTTCCCAATCCGGCCGGCGCGCCAGCGGCGCTGGTCGCCCGCCTGGAGGATAAATGCCCGATGCAGCGGATGGGAAATCCGGAGGAACTCAAGGGCGCGATCGTATTTCTGGCCAGCGCGGCATCCAGCTACATGACGGGACAGAACCTGACCATAGACGGCGGCTGGACGGCCCAGTAGGGGCGCTTTGGAGACCTCTGGTCAAGCGCTCAGCAGCATGTAGCCCATCGACTCCAACTCGCTGTAGCGCTTGTCCATGCGCGCCCAGGAGGCCGGCTCGTAGGAGCCGTCCGGGCGTTTGCCGCTGCGACAGAAATTGCCGCGCAGACAAGGGCAGCCGTCGACCTCCTCGCGGTTCACCAGCGGTATATCTGCCCAGGGCAGACGCATTTCGGCGCTCCAGCCCGCACCGGCTGCCAGCGCGCCGACCGCCCACTGCAAACCCGCCGCATCCCAGCGAGCCTGGGTCTGCCAATCGGCCTCTTGATCCTCGTGCGGACAGTACAGATCGAGCACCGCGCCCAGAGGATTGATCTCGAACTCGTAGAATCCCTCGCCGGCCGCCAGAAAGAGTTCGACCGCGCACTCATTGAAAATATCGTCGTCGCGGCGGGTCTTGGTCACCGGCACCAGGGAGGGCGCCGAGACGAAGGCAAGGTACAGATGCTGCTGGTCCCAGCGGCAGGCGGCCCGGAGGAAACGATGGGCCGGCAGGGGGTCTTTCTGCTCACCGGTTGCGACGAAATCTTCGATCCACTCCGACGCGTTCCACGGAGGGCGGTCGATTTGGCCACCGGGTTCGAGGGGCTCCCGGAGCCGGCGGCACCTATAGATGGGCAAGTCTGCTTTCATAAAGGCTTAATATAGCATCTGGTAGAAGTGCGGTCTATCCCTCCTTTTAGCAGCGCCCTCCATTCACTATCTTTTATTTATACTTTTAAAACTACCGCTGCTAATAGACCGGCAGGCCGCGGCCTTCGGTTCAGCGGCAAGCGGCCTCAGACCCCAACCTGGCGGTCGCCGGCTTCACCGCCTGCGCGGGCGGGGTCGTGGATCGCTGCAATCTCACCAGCCCGAACAAAACGACTATCCAGATCGACGAGTGAGAACATCTCGAGGAGGTCCACTTTGAGCGCCAAGAAAATCGCTTGTCTCGGCGGCGGCAGTTTGTATTTCAGGCGGGCCTTGCCCGACCTCGTCCTCAATGAGGACCTCAGCGGTTCGGAGATCGTCCTCTACGACATCGATGCGGAAAAGGCCGAGCGCATGGCCGCAATGGGACGCCGCCTGGCATCCCGTGCCGGAACGAATTTCACCTTGCGATCCTCCGCAGATGCAGCAGATGCAGTGGACGGCGCCGACTTCGCAATTTCTTCGATCGGCGGCTGCGGTGCGGAGATCACGTCCAACGTCTACCAGTCCAACTACCACAATGCCGATATTCGCATCCCCGCAAAATACGGCATCTGCCAGGTGATCGGCGACACCTGCGGCCCGGCCGGGATGATGATGGCGCTGCGCTCGATTCCGGTGTATCTGGAATTGGCCCGGGAGATGCAGCAGCGCTGCCCCGAGGTCGTCTTGCTGAACCACTCCAATCCCATGGCGGTGATCTGCCGCGCCCTGCACAAATACACCGATATAGCGGTCGTCGGCATCTGCCACGGCGTCCAGGCGGGCATTGCCTACGCCGCCGAGATTCTCGAACTGCCCGTCGCAGAGCTCAACTGCACCTGGATCGGGACCAACCACTACTTCTGGTTTACCCAGGTCAAACACATGGCCAAAGACGTCTACCCCGAACTCATGCGGCGGGTGGCCCGGCGCCAGGCGCCCGCAGGGCGGCAACTGTCTGCCAGATTGTCGCAGATATATGGACACCATATCGTCTACCCCTCGGACGACCACATTGTCGAGTTCTATCCCTTTCTGACCCAGGTCGGCGGAGGCATGAGCCACCTGCCCTACGGAATGACGGAGAGTCTGAAGCGGCACGGCTACGATCCGGACGCGCCCCCTCCACGTCCCGGCCCGGCCAGCGCCCAGGTGCGCAAAACCTTCTTCGCGGAATATCAAGCACTTCTCGACCAGACCGAATTGCCCGCCGAACAGGACAATTCGATCACCGGCGAGGGTATCGCAGCGCTGGTGGGAGCCATTGCCGGCGGTCGTCGCCAGGTGCATATCGTCAATGTCGCCAATCGGGGGGCCATTCCCAACCTGCCCTTCACCGCCGAGGTCGAATTGGAGGGCGTTACCGATGCTTCCGGCCTTCGGCCCATCCAGACAGGCGAAGCGCCGCCGGTGTTGAAGGGCCTGCTGGAGAAGCGCTTTGCCTGGCATGAACTGGTCGCCGATGCGGCGGTCAAGGGAGACCGCAACCTGGCGCTGCAGGCACTCTTGCTCGACGAAATGGCGATCTTGCCCGATCGGGCCGCAGCGATGCTCGACGAGTTGCTGCTGGCTTCGCGAGACCTGCTGCCGCGCTTTTTTCGCAACTAGGCACCTAAGCGCACAAACGCTTGTATGGCAACAACAACAAACTTATTGCGGTACTAGAGCCATCGATTTCTATTGTGAATTGTACTGCAACTGTCTGCGGCCAAAAGGATCGATAAATTGTGCCTATGCAACGGGCAAAGCCCTAGATCCCAACAAGCCCTGGATTACCGCAGTTGTTGCTAAAGACGGGAATCTTATTAATCAGGATACACAGTCGGGCGAGTTCAAAAACTCTGCCGGCCTGGGCTGCAATCCTCCGATATACGCGACAAAAACCGCGTATCGGGCGCATAGTCCGCCGGCGCCACTGGCTTTCCCGTTGCGCGCGAAAGCTCGAGGATACCTGCCGCGGCCTGGCGCAATTTCAGCCTGAGCGAGACGGCATGGTTGTAATCTCTGTTTACCACCATCAGCCATCTTTGCCCACCCCCATCCTCGAACTCACCTACCAGTGCCATACCTCCGGCTATGCTTTCGACAAGTGTCGCATCTTCAAAGTGCGCCGTCCGCTGGGGCAGGGGTTCGGTGTGGTAAACACCTGTGGATTCCAGCTGCAGCAAAGTCGGCCCCCAGGCCAGGACTTCACCTCTTCTCCTTCCCCCCTCCCGGGACGGCCGCCTTGGCGCCGGCCAGACTTAATTTTTCGGACACTTGTCCCGCATCGAGCACACAGCTTATTTTAGGATGCAGAACGCCATTTTCCACCGTAGGACAATGGACGTCCCCCAACAAATTTCGAGGTGAGATTATGAGCAGGACAGAACATCGCTGGCGCATTGTCATCGACCACACCCGGGTCGCCGACGACGAACACAGCGATTTTCCCCTATTCGTCCGCCTGTGCGACCCGGATTTGCGCGCGCGCGCGGCGGCGGACTTTTTCTTCAGTGCGGCGGACGGGCAGACGCATCTGGGAACCGAGGTGGCAGCCTACGACGGCGAACGCGGTGAATTGGCTGCCTGGGTGCGAGTGCCGCGGCTCGGCCGCCGCCGGGATACGGTCCTATATCTCAATTGCGGCACCGGCGACGGCGAGTTGCTCAGCCCCTGGGACGACAGCTTCCTGCTGGTGCGGCACGGAGATGAGGAGCGGACCGCGGAGGGCATCGACCCGGGGGAGGAAATAACTGTCGAGGCCTGGGCCTACAGCGACACGCGGCGGCCCGAAGTCATGCAACCCCTGGTGTCGCAGTGGCGCCCATCGCGCGATTTCGGGCCCTTCGCCGCCTACGATGCCAGCTGCACGGACGGTCTGGACTGCACCGGCTATTACGGGGCGGTCTTCGACGGCCGTTACATCTATTGCTGTCCAATTCGTTCGCACAAGCGCCGCGACACGGTCCACGCCCACGTGTTGCGCTGCGATACGCATGGCGATTTTCGCGACCCGGCGAGTTGGGAGGCTTTCGATGCGGCCGGGACCGAGGGGCTGAACACGGTGTGTTATTACGGGGCGGCATTCGACGGCCGCTACGTGATTTTTACTCCGCGCGATGATGCCAGCGGCTATCACAGCCGGGTCCTGCGCTACGATACGCACGGCAATTTCAAGAGCGCTTCATCCTGGCAGGCGCATGAGGTCGCCCTGCCGCACTCGCACCAGGGCGTGGCCAGCGACGGGCACTATCTGTATTTCTGTCCCGGCTACGAGGGCGTGCCCAACGAACCGCTCGACGAAAGTCTGCTGAGCGGCAAGGTAATGCGCCTGGATCTGCGGGCAGATTTTCGCGCCGCATCTACCTACCGCGTCTTCGACACGGCAACGCTGCATCCCGACGCCCTCTGTTTCGACGGCGGGGCCTTCGACGGCCGTTATATCTACTTCGTACCCCTGACTCAGGGGGTGGTAGTGCGCTACGATACCTGCGGCGATTTCGCTTCCAGGGACAGTTGGGCCTGCTACGACGCCCGCCCGCTGGGCATGAAGATGAATGTCGGGGCGGTCTTCGATGGGCGCCACCTGTATTTTTGTGCCTATGGCCACAGCCTCATGGTGCGCTACGATACACAGGGGGACTTCGGCGACGAGCGAAGCTGGCAAGCATACGAGGCCGCCGGCACCGGCGGGGTTGCCAGCAGTGGCTTTGACGGCGGCTTTTTCGACGGTCGCCACGTATATTTTTCACCCTGGACGCGGGCGGTAGCGGCGGGGGAATCCCCCTACCATTGCAATTTTCTGCGCTACGATACCTGCGGCCCTTTTGACGACCCGCAGAGCTGGGAGGCCAAAAACGCCAGCGCCACAGACGGTTTGGTCGCGGTTGGTTACAATGCCGGAGCCTTCGACGGCCGCTATTTCTACGCGGCGCCCCTCTACGATGGCGATGGCGATAAATTCCACGGCCGCGTGTTGCGCTGCGATACGCTGGGGGAGGACGGAACCTTCAGTCTGCGCTACTGCGATTACGGCCACAACGGCGGTCTGTGTGCTGCCGTACCCGGTCCGAGCTTCATTATCAATACGGAGCAGGGCGTGCGCAGCGTGGCGGCGCACCAGGTGTTGGCGCCGGGCTGGCACCACCTCGCTGGAGTCTACGACGGCCACACCCTCAAACTCTTCGTCGACGGCGCCCTGGTCGCCGAACGCGCTGCGACCGGGCGCCTGCAGAAAAATTCAGTCGCGGTGACCCTGGGCGCACTGAGCGCCGCTGATGTTTGTTTCGAGGGACGCATCGAAGGCGTCAGAATAGCGCGGGTGGCGCGCCGTGACGGCTGGATCAAGACGGCGTACCGCAACCTGGCCGATCCAGCCGGATTTGTCCGCCTGGAAGGGACGGAGGAGGATAGCTAACGCTTAGAATCCGTCTTAAAATTCGCCCTG
>CAXFTV010000091.1:0-15581 GCA_964005845.1 uncultured bacterium | reverse complement strand
GGTGGGCTGTTTTGGCGTAGCTCCGCCCCGGCGGCAGGCAATTTCCACGGCGACCTCTTCTACGCACGGAGGGAATATGGACTACCGCGGTTTTGTGCAAGGGGTCAAGGTCTACTTTCCCGTCGCCGCCCCCGGTGCCCTGTTCCATCTGGGCGATGGTCACGCTGTGCAGGGCGATGGCGAGATCGTCGGTACGGGCGTGGAGATTTCCTTTGATGTGACCTTTAGTGTGGATTTGATCAAGGGGAAGGAGATCGGCTGGCCCCGGCTCGAAGACGGGGAGTATATCAAGACCGTAGGCAATGCCCGGCCCCTGGACCAGTGCGTCCAGCACGCCACTACGGAGATGCTGAACTGGCTTCAACAGGATTTCGGCTTGGATGCCCGCAGTGCCCATATGATGCTGGGGCAGTGCGTGCAGTACGATATGGGCAATGTATATGATCCGGCCTACACCATGGTATGCAAGGTGGCCAAAGTGGTACTGGAAAAGATGGGCGCGCTATAATTCGGCGAGGGAATCCAGGCCCTCGGGTGGGGGTAGGACGTAGCGAATGGGTTGGATAGTACCGTCTCTTTTCAATATTTGCTCGACGTGTTTGCACTTAATGACCGAATGTTCGATTAGCAAATCGTCATCGATGTGGCAGCCGTAGAGGTAGCTGGTGCCCTTGATGGTTACGCGCTGGCCGACGCGCATGGGGAATTGGTTGCTACCCGTCATGATTACTCCGGACTCGATGCGACTTTCTGCGCCGATTTGCAGATCACCTTTGAGTATATTGCGGTCCAGGATCTGCACTCCCTCCGCCAGGATCATGGTCTGGTCCGGGTAGGTACTCAGCTGGACTCCCGGACCGATGCACACCCTTTCTCCCATGGCGATATTGCCGCTCAAATGACTGTGGTCGCCGATCTGGACATGGCGATTCAACTGGATCTGTGGACCGATGTGGACACCTTTGCCGATTCTCAGGTCGAGGGGGCCTTTATCCCGATCCAGGGCAATTATCTGCTCAATGGTTTCGTCGGCGATGAAAAAGTCTTCCTCGTCGGCAATGGTTATAGTATCCATCAAGCGCTCGTAGGCCCAGCGCCGGGCAATGCTCTCCATCTGGCTCAGTACGCTTTTGTTGTTGAAGGCCAGGATTTCCTCTTCGTTGGCCGCTTGCATGGCGCGTACGACTCTGCCGTGGCTGTTGAGAATGTGTACCATATCGGTGAGCATGAGCTCGCCCTGGACATTGTCGGTTTTGATTTCGTGGATGTAGCGGCGCAACTGGCGTTCCTTGAAAGCGAAGACCCCGGTATTGATTTCGCGGATTCCCAGTAGCTGGTCGCGGGTAAAGGCGTAGCTGCGGCCCTTGTAGATCACCTTGTATGGGGATGCGGGATCCAGTTCCACAATGTCCTTGTGTTCCTTGATCTCGATGACTTTGCCGAGATCCTCGGCGGTGGGATTGCCATCGCTGTCGGCGGCGGGGACGCGGACGATGCGGCCATAGTAGTTTTGCTCAATCGGACCGCTGTAGCTTCCGGTCAGGACCATCATATCGCAGCTAGTGGCGGTGAAATCGCGGCGAAACTGCCCTACTGCTCCGCTGGTGAGCAGGCCCATATCGCCCAAAAAGATGTAGATATCTCTGTCCTCCGCCCCTTCTGCAAAGGCCGTCAGAGCTACCTGTGCGGCGTCCCCGGTGCCGGCCGGTCGACCGAGAGCCAGGTTTTCCTGGTAGGCGAAAATACGTCCGCATTGGCTACCCGTCGCCCTGGCGACTTCTTCCGCTTTAATGCCCACGACGATGACCTGATTGGGACTTTCGAGGCCCTCCTGGACTGCCAGGGCCACGCGTAATACGGTGGGCCGGTTCCAGATCTGGTGGAGCATTTTGGACGTCTCGGAGCGGATGCGTTTGCCATGGCCGGCGGCCAGGACGATGCCGATACGGGGGGGGGCAGGTTTTATGGCAGTGCTGAGCTGGTTTAGCAGGTCTATCGTCTGAGGCATGTGCGGGTTCAGGTTTTTCCTATGGCGTTGGTGGGTTGTTTGAGCCTGCCGTTGTTCGATGCAGGCAGATCTGGAAGCTCCGGTCCTTCCCCCAGGGCGATTTGCATCAGGGTGTTCTGCATGTTCAGAGTCTGTTCGCCTTTTTTTGGATGCAGGCGTTTATAGTTGCCGTCGGCTTGCAGAAAGCGCGCTTTGGCGCGGTCGAGTAAACACAGTTGCAGCAGTTCGGAAAAAATTCTCTCTTTTAGTTTTTTATCTTCTATGGGGAAGCACACTTCGACGCGGCCCCGCAGATTGCGATTCATCCAGTCTGCACTACCGGCCCAGATTTCCATTTTGCCGGCGTTGGCAAAATAGTACACCCGACTGTGTTCCAGGTAGCGGCCGATTATGCTGTAGACCCGTATGTTTTCGCTGATGCCGGGCAATCCGGGGCGCAGGCAGCAGATGCCGCGGACTATGAGGTCGATCTGGACGCCATCCTGGGATGCCTGGTAGAGAGCCTGGATTATTCTGGGATCCAGCAGGCCGTTCATTTTGGCGATGATGGCGGCCGGTCGTCCGGCGCGGGCGTTTTCGCTTTCGCGGCCAATGCGTTCGAGCAGGCCCTTCATTAGAGAGGAAGGGGCTACTAGCAGTTTTTGAAAACTGGTTTCGCGTGAGCGCGTGGTGAGAAGATTGAACACCTCAGCTACATCCGAGGTGAGATCGGGATGGGCCGTGATTAAACCTAGGTCGGTATAAAAGCGGGCTGTGGAGGGATTGTAATTGCCGGTTCCCAGGTGGGCATAGCGGCGCAGTCCATCCTCATCGCGGCGCAACAACATAGATAGTTTGCAGTGAATTTTCAGTCCCATCACACCGTAGATGACGTGGACCCCGCTCTCTTCGAGGCGCTTGGCCTGCTCTATATTAGAGGCTTCGTCGAAACGGGCTTTCAATTCGACCAGAGCTGTGACTTCTTTGCCGCGGTCGGCCGCATTGATCAGCGCCTGGACGACTGGAGATTCATCGCCAGTGCGGTAGATCGTCTGCTTGATGGCCAGGACCTTCGGGTCCGCAGCGGCCATGCCGATGAAGTCGATCACGGTGGTGAAGGACTCGTAGGGATGGTGCAGAAGGATGTCTTTGCGACGGATGGTATCAAAAAAAGCTTCGGAATCTTTGGGCAGGTTCTGCTCCACTGGCACAAAGGAAGGATGCTTTAAGTGGGGATGTGGAACATCGTTGTATATGGTCATGACCCGGTTGAGATTGACCGGTCCCTGCACCCGGAATATTTGATCGTCCGCTACGCCAAACTGATTTCTTAGCAGGTTGACCAGACGGTCGGGTGCTGCGGACTCGATTTCGAGTCGCACGGTATCTCCCTTGCGCCGGTTTTTCAACTGCTCGGTCATTTCCTCCAGGAGATTATCTGCCTCCTCTTCGTTGAAGTAAAGTTCGCTATTGCGCGTGGGCCGAAATGAAGCCGAACTCAGTACTTTATAGCCGCGGAAGAGGTCGCGAAGGTACAGATCGACGATGCCGGCCAGGGTGACAAAGTGGATGGCCCCGCCACCGTCGTCGGGGAGGCGCAGAATGCGCGGCAATACGCGCGGTACGGTTACTACTCCCAGAGTCCTTTGCCGGTGGGATTCCAGCAGCGCGCCGATGCACAGGGCTTTGTTGATTACGCGGGGAAAGGGATGGGATGGGTCGACTACGACCGGGGTGAGGAGCGGTTCCAACTCCTCAGTCCAGTAGCGTCTGACAAAGTCCTGGTGAGTATCCTTCAGGGATTGAGCTTTCCACAGGTGGATGCCTTCCGCGGCCAGGGCCGGCAGGAGTTCGTCGTTCCAGCAGCGGTACTGGGTATCTACCTGGGAATGGACTTTCCGGGTGATCCTTTTGAGTTGTTCGTCCGGGGTCATCAGGTCGGGTCCGGTTGGGCCGGCACCTGATTCGCGCAACTGCAGGAGGCCGGCGACGCGGACTTCGAAAAATTCGTCCAGGTTGTTGGCGACGATGGCGAGGAATTTGACTCGTTCCAGCAGTGGGTTAGTTACGTCCTGAGCTTCTTCGAGGACCCGGGAATTGAAGCTCAGCCACGAGAGCTCGCGGTTGATGTATAGTTCGGGATTGTCGAGATTCATAGGGGAGGCCTCTCGAGCACCGAGTTGAGGTTAGTAAAATCTATCCTTAATACGTTATAAAACAAAATAGATATGTCAAGTTTATCAGGTTGTAAAACGCACGCCCAATTTGATATTTTCATGCGGGTGGGTAGCGATCTTGGGATATTCTTGCAGGAGGTCGTCAAAATCGACAATGGGTTGGATGATGGGTATGGTTTTTAGAGTGCCAGCGGCCAGCAGGCGCCAGACGACGTCGAAGATGCGCGCTTCGTCCCAGTTGGGGTAGTCCGGATTGGGCTCGCTGCAGGCGCGCGAAAAAACGATGCTGGGGCGGTTCATATGGGCTTCGGCCCCAAAGTCCAGGCCGGCCGGGTAGGCGCCTGGATAGGCTCCGGCTACGACTGTGCCGTTGTAGGCCACTCCGCGCAGGGCTGCCTGCAGGGCCAGGTGGTGGCCACTGTACTCGATGCACACGTCGGCACCGCGGTTGCCGGTATTCTTTTTAATTTCCAGGCCGACGTCGCAGTCAGAAGGGTCCAGAACTAAATCGGCACCGCAGTCCAGGGCCGCCCGCCGCCGCATCGCCAGTGGATCGACGGCAAAAACTGGGTGGGCGCCGGCGAGACGGCCCAGTTGCAAGGCCATGAGGCCGATGGCGCCCAGGCCGAAGACGGCTAGTGCATCGCCGATGCGCACGTGGCCATCGCGCACTGCGCCCAGGGCAAAGTCGGCCGGATCCAGGCAGGCGGCAGCCTGCCAGGGGACGTCCTTGGGAAGGAGGCGCACCCCGTCCTCGGCCCACACATGCTCTTCGCGAAAGGGGCTGTAGCGGAATACCTGATCGCCGATTTTCATCCTGGTTACCTCGGATGTGATTTCGATTACTTCGCCGATGGTTATATTGCCCAGCGCAGCGGGATAGCTGATGCCACCCTGGTCGTTGGCAAAGACCCGGCGGGTGGCGTCAAAATGACCTCGAGGGCCGGCATAGCCTTTGAATATGGACATTTCGGTGCCGTGTTTAGCTGCGGCGTAGAGACTTTTTACGCGGATTTCTCCGGGTTTCAAAGGGGGGCTTTCGCCGTGTTTGAAGGCGACCTGCTCGGCGGCGGGGGCAATTAGTTCTCGGGGCATTTTTTTAGTCCTGTTTTGAAAGTGGTTGAAGACTTTCTTATTCTTAAACATAATTAATAGGTCGGAAAAAAAAAGATAGGCAAAAAAAGAAAGGAAGACGCATGGCTGATGGAGTGAAGATTCTGGTTCCCGGCGACGAACCGGCGCAGATTGGCGGCTCGCCACAGCTGGAGCGGCTCAAACCCTATGGCGAGGTAACGCTCTACGATACGCGGCCGCAGAACGACGAAGAAAAGCTGGCACGGGCGCAGGACTTCGATGTGATTATTAATTCTCGGGGGGCAGTCACCTGGCGGGAAAAAGAGCTGCGGAAGTTGTCCCGGTTGCGCATGATCACCACCTGCTCCATTGGTACCGATATGATCGACCTGGAGGTGGCGAAGGAACTGGGCATCGTGGTTTCCAATCAGCCCGGGCGCACCGCGGGAGTTGTGGCAGAGCACATGTTTGGGCTGATGTTTGCCACCGCAAAACAGGCGGCTTTTCAGACCGCCGAAATCAAGGCTGGTCGCTGGACCCGGAGCTTATACACCACGCTGCAAGGCAAGGTTTTGGGCATTGTCGGCACCGGCAATATCGGTGCTGAGATGGCACGACTGGGGCAGTCCATCGGCATGGAGGTAATCGCCTGGACCTTTAATCCGTCTGCGGCGCGGGCAGAGAAGCTGGGGGTGCGCTTTGTCGAATTGGACGAGTTGTTGCAGCGGGCCGATGTAGTCAGCCTGCACGTGCAGCTGACAGATGAGACGCGTCACTTGATTGGTGCGCCCCAGTTGGCGCTGATGAAGGCGGGGGCACTGCTGCTCAATGGAGCGCGCGGGGACGTGGTGGATCTGGATGCTCTGGCCCAGGCGCTCAAGGAGGGACAGGTGGGTGGTGCGGCTCTGGACGTGTTTCCGCAGGAGCCTTTTGAGGGACCGCACCCTATCCTGGAGTGCGAGCAGGTCGTATTCACTCCACATGCCGCCGATCAGACGCCGGAGGGCATCGATTTACTCAACGGGGGGGCGGTGGAGAATGTAATTGCCTTCTTGGAGGGCCGGCCGCAAAACAACGTCGCCACTTAAGGGGAGGAAGTAAATGTATCGTTCACTGGCAACCGGTGCCATCGGAGTCGGAGTCGGCAGCCTGGAAGAGGGAATGGAGATGGCGGCCCGGCACGGGTTTGAAGGGTACCATTTCGAAATAGGTGAGGCCGCGGAACTGGGAGTGGAAAAGGTCAAGGAGCTGGCAGCGGCCACGGGGGTGCGGCTGGCGGCGTGGGGCTTCCCGGTGAATTTTCGCGCCGGGGATGGCGACTACGAGGAGGATATGGCCCGGCTGCCGTGGCTAGCCGAGACCGCCGCCCGGCTCGGAGTGCGGCGGACGGCAACGTATATTATGCCTGGTTCGAACGAACTGACCTATGAGGAGAATTTTGCCCTCCACGTCGAGCGCCTTGGTCCGGCCGCAGCTATCCTGGCGGAAAATGGTATTCGCCTGGGGCTGGAATACGTGGCGCCGCAACTATTGTGGACCAGCTTCGCACATCCTTTTGTCCACGACATGAAGCAAATGTCTCTACTGTGTGCTGCCGTGGGTTCGAATGTTGGATTCTTGCTGGATAGCTGGCACTGGTACACGGCGCGGGAAAGTGCAGAAGATTTGCGCCAACTGCGGGCAGATCAGGTAGTCGTGGTCCACGTCAACGACGCGCCGGCCGGGGTGGACGTGAACGATCAGGTGGATAATGTGCGGCAATTGCCGGGAGAGACCGGAGTTATCGATATCGCCGTTTTTCTGGGGAGCCTGAAAGAGATAGGCTACGACGGTCCGGTGATGGTCGAGCCATTCAGCGAGGAACTGCGCCAGTTGCCCGACGAAGAGGCCTGTGCGGCTACTGCTGCGGCCCTCGACAAGGTCTGGGAGCAGGCCGGGATTTGAGAACGCTTTTCGGCAGTGGCTTTGGTTTGCATATTTGCAGAAAATCGTTCAGTGGGAAACCCTGCTTCGGCTGCATCTGCAAAAACTGATTTTCTGAGGGCGTCCTGGATGGCACGACGGATCTTCCCGACTGAAAACCGCCGGGGTATAGAAGAGTGGATGCGTGACCATCCAGTCCGAGTATTTGGGCCTGGGCGCCGCTGGGGCCGAATTTGGTGTCTTGGAATCTCGGCACTTTATTCGCGCTGATGAATCTCTAAGGCATGGTCGGTTCCGCGTTGAGGCCGCCGCATTTCCAATAATGCTTTTACCGGCATTTTAGGAGATCGATTTGTCGCAGCCTACACTTGGGGCCATGCGGCCTTGCGCTCAAAGTCATGAATATGAGCCGGGGACTCTTTGCAAAGAGTCCCCGGCTTTTTTTAGGGTGGGGTGATAGCTTAAGTAAGCTCATCGGGTTCTTGCCATACCGGGGTAGTCGAGATAAGCGCGAGCGTGGCCCGTTTCTCCCCCGGTTTGGCGAATGTAACGCGAGATGCCCTTTGGAGCCATCGCGCCCGGATCAGGCAAGGTCGAAGCGATCGAGATTCATCACCTTGTCCCACGCAGCCACGAAGTCGCGCACAAACGCCTGTTGCGAGTCGTCGCACGCGTAGACTTCTGCAATGGCCCGGAGCTGGGAGTTCGAACCAAACACGAGATCGACGGCGGTGCCGGTCCATTTGAGCTCGCCCGTGGCGCGATCGCGGCCCTCGAAAAAATGCTCGCACCTGGCGGATTTCTGCCACTCCGTGTCCATGTCGATCAGGTTTGCGAAGAAATCATGGCTCAAGGTCTCTGGTCGCTTGGTGAAGACGCCGAGTTCGGACTGAGCGACGTTTGCATTCAGGACGCGCATGCCGCCGACGAGAACTGTCATTTCAGGTGCGGTCAGCGTCAGCATTTGGGCCCGATCCACCAGCAATTCCTCTGCCGACCTCGAGTGGTCGCTGCCGAAATAATTGCGAAATCCGTCAGCTGTCGGTTCGAGCACGGCAAATGAATCCACATCGGTTTGCTCTTGCGATGCGTCTGTGCGCCCCGGCGAGAAGGGAACCTGTACTTCGTGCCCACCTTTTTTGGCAGCTTGCTCGACAGCTGCGCATCCGCCCAGAACGATCAGGTCGGCAAGCGAGACCGCTTTTCCGCCCGACTGCGAGTTGTTGAATCCCTCTTGAATCTGCTCCAGGGTCTGCAATACCTCTCCCAGTGCGGCCGGCTGGTTGACTTCCCAGTCCTTTTGGGGTGCGAGGCGGAGGCGTGCTCCGTTGGCGCCACCGCGCTTGTCGGTGCCGCGGAAAGTGGCCGCTGCCGCCCAGGCGGTCGAGACCAGTTGGGAAACCGACAGTCCCGAAGCGAGGATCTTTTCCTTGAGAGCGGCAATATCCCCTTCTCCAATCAGCTCGTGATCGACGTCGGGAACGGGATCCTGCCACAGCAGTTCCTCCTCGGGAACCTCTGGGCCTAGGCAGCGTGAGCGCGGACCCATATCGCGGTGCGTCAGCTTGTACCACGCCCTGGCGAAGGCATCGGCAAATTCCTCCGGGTTTTCGTGGAAGCGCTTCGAGATCGTTGCATAGTTCGGGTCCGTCCTCAGTGCCAGGTCGGTCGTGAACATCATGGGGGCGTGCTTTTTCGACGGATCGTGGGCATCCGGCACGGTGGCCGCTGCAGATGCATTCGTGGGCGTCCACTGGGTCGCGCCGGCAGGGCTCTTCGTCTGTTCCCACTCGTAGCCGAAAAGGTTTTCGAAATAGTTGTTGTCCCACTGCGCCGGCTCGGTGGTCCACGCCCCTTCCAAACCGCTGGTAATCGTATCGCCGGCATTGCCGCTGCCAAAGCTGTTCTTCCAGCCGAGACCTTGCTCCTCGATGCTGGCGCCCTCGGGTTCCGGACCGACGTACTGTTCCGGATCGGCAGCACCATGGGCTTTGCCAAAGGTGTGACCGCCGGCAATCAGCGCGACCGTTTCCTCGTCATTCATCGCCATGCGCCCAAAGGTCTCCCGAATGTCCCTGGCTGCAGCGAGCGGATCCGGGGTGCCGTTCGGCCCCTCTGGATTGACGTAGATCAGACCCATCTGAACGGCCCCGAGCGGATTCTCGAGATCCCGATCGCCACTGTAGCGCTCGTCTGCAAGCCACTCGCCCTCAGGCCCCCAGTAGATATCCTCTTCTGGCTCCCAGACGTCCGCGCGTCCACCGGAGAAGCCGAAGGTCTTGAAGCCCATCGATTCAAGCGCGCAGTTACCGGTGAGGATCATCAGGTCGGCCCAGGATATTTTCCGGCCGTACTTCTGCTTGAGCGGCCAGAGCAACTTGCGCGCCTTGTCGAGGTTCCCGTTGTCGGGCCAACTGTTGAGGGGGGCAAAGCGCATGGTACCGGATGCTGCACCACCGCGGCCGTCGCCGATGCGGTACGTACCTGCGCTGTGCCACGCCATCCGAATGAAGAAGGGTCCGTAGTGGCCATAGTCGGCCGGCCACCAGTCCTGCGATGTCGTCATCAGCGCAACGATATCCCTCTTCAGGGCATCTAGGTCGAGGCTCTTGAACTCCTCGGCATAGTCAAAATCCTCGCCCATGGGGTCGGACAAGCGAGAGTTCTGGTGGAGGATTTTCAGGTTCAACTGATTCGGCCACCAGTGTTGGTTTGAGGTGCTTCCAACCGCCGTGTGTCTGTGGGGTCCGCCCAAAACCGGGCACTTGCTTTCGTTTGCCATATTTTCTCCAATCGTATTTTGTAAAATTACAACTTCCCTTCATACTTCGAAGCGAAGTCTACACAGTATTGTGATAAGTTTAAAATAAAAAAAGCTTGTACAGGTTTTTCTGATACAGAATAGTGGAACCGGAAGTTGCAATCAAGGGTGAGCCGGGTCACAAAGGACGTCAATAGCCGAACCTAAATCGGCATAATTATAAAAATTTATCAGATTGAAAGCAAAAAAATAAGTAAACCATTGTCTTCCCAGTCACCGATTCAACCCACCTGTACCCCCTAGCTGGTGGAGGCGCGGGGTCCGCAGGCTTCAATCCCAGCTCTATTTGCATAAGGGCCGCTTGAGCAAAAGTCGCGTCGTTGCCTCTCTTGTTTTTCGCGGTATGCCAGGATACATCGGCCGAGGGCGAGGGGTTGGCTAAAAAATAAAGACAAAATATCTTTGGCCTCCGTGGAGGAAATCAGCTACTCATGCCACCTTGCCGCTAAGGTTTTTCCGCTGTTTGCAGGAGCCGCTGGCAAAGCAGGTTTTTATTTGTGCCGCTGGAGGTTCTGCGTGCCCTCCTAGTTGCGCATCATTTTTTTGGCGAAGACAACCACAAAAAGGGCCATCATGAAAGCACCCAAAAACGCTTGCGCCCCGGCCAGCGGACGCACTATCCAGGGCTGCCTGGCCTCGTTGTTGTAAGCCAGGGAGGTAAAGACAGTGATGCTGTAATAGAGGCAATCGGAGAAGTATACCAGATTCGTCCCAAGTCCCGCTTTGGGGTCGAATTGTACCATTCCTTCGGGACCCAGGATGCCAGTAAAGAAATACACCAAGGCACACAGGAAATTAAAAACCAGAGTAGAGATGATCACCCGCGGAGGGCTCTCGCCATAGGCGCAAAGCAAGTCGACCAGCACGGACCAGGCGCGGGCTGCCGACCAGCGCGGCATCTGCATCCGCTGCATGATCATCTCGCGCCGAAAAAAAAGGCCAGCCTGATGATTTTCTCCTCTTGTCGTATAGGCCCGGCGAAGCGCCCGGTAGACCTCTTCGGCTTCTTTGAACATGGTTAGAGAAGTCGTGTGGTCGCCGTCGTTTTGGGCCTGGATAGCCTGTTGCTCGTTAATGCAGAGTTCGCCCCAATCGATGTGGTCCAGGCGAGTGCCGTCGAGGTTGGCGCCAAGCAAGTCGGCGTCCTCTAGCCGGGATTGGTTTAAATTGGCGCCGGCCAGATTCGCTTTGAGCAATTCCGCCCCTTGGAGATTGACGTTGAACATGCTGGCTCCCTGCAAGTTGGCGCGGAATAGGTTTGCCCGTCGTAGATCGCGGCTTCTGCAAGTACTCAGCTTGAGACCTTCTAAGGGTGCGTAGCGCAGGTCGAAACCCTCCATGGATTCGCCGCTGTGGGCCCACTCCTGCAACCGTTCGCGCAAACCGGGTATTTCCTTGGATATCTCGACGTCGTGCCAAAAGCACAGACCTCGATCGGCGTTATCGACGGCACCCGGGCAAGGGCTGCCATCACTGCGCACGTAACTGCAGCTTGCCATTGTCGTGCCGGTTTCGTTGGCCATCTCGTTCTTTCTATCCCTGAGGAATTATGGTCGCGGAGCCAATATCCATGGGGATTTTCAGCTTTTCTTCTTCGCTTTCTTGCCGCCCTTGCCCACCTGGCGCTCAAATGCGCGAATCTCTTTTTCGCCATCCAGCACCCCGATTTCCAGATGGAAATCCCTCACCTGGCCAGGCTGAATATACTGCAGATAGCCGTGTTTGCGATTCCAGGCCCGCCCCAGCATACTGGCATTGCCGGGTTCCACCCCGGTCACGTAGGTGCCGCGATGGAAGTGTTGCCATTGGGTGACGATGGGAATCTCTTGTTGAGGGAATTTCCAGTACAGCCCCAATTGCAGGCGGTCGTTGATCAGGCCCACGCGGATCTGCCCTTTCGCATCGGCCACAGGGCGGTGGATGAAGACGTCGTCGTGGGCCTTTTTGCGCGGTGCTGCTGCCAGTGTGTAGGCCTCGGGGCCGACTTCGCCGTCCTCCAGCCATTCGGTGGTTTTGACGCTGTTGATGAGCAGCCGGGTACCCGCGTCCAGCAGCGGAAAACCTGGATTGCAGTGGTACGCGAACATCAGCGGCGAGCGGTCTGCGCTGAGGTTTTCGATGCGGTCGTGGATGCGCAGGCACTTCTCGCCCAGGACGGTGGAAATTTCACGGGACAGTTCGAGATTGGTGCCAAAAACTACGGACTCGCGCATTTTGCCGCGTACTCTCACCACGAAGTCCTCCTCTTCCCAGCCGCTCTCGGCCAGCACGTTTTTTGCCGGTATAAACGATAGGCGGCCGTGCAGGCCGAGCTCTTCGTTTTCCTCCTCCGGGTCCACTTCGGGGTGGCCGAGAAAGGTCATGCCGCAACTCGTTACCAGGCCGCCGAAAAATCCACGCATCCAGCCAAAGCCCTGGGGTTCGTAAAAGGCCGGGCCGACATCGCCCGTGTTGCCACGGAAACAAAGGGACATGCCCTTGTAGTGTGCCGAGGCAATATCGAGGGAGCGGCCGGAGAGGATTGAAAAACACAGCCCCGAGGCATTGAAGACTTCGATCAGGTCAGAGCCGCGCTCGTTGCCTTCCACCATTGCGGCGCGGCGAACGCCGGCCACCTGGTCCATATTGCCCACCATGTTGATCAACTGTTTTTTGTTATAATTTTTTCCAAAGAGTCTGGGCATGATCGATCTCCTGAGCGGGTGGAAAATAAAGAAAATATACGGTGGTGTATACAGTGGCACAAGGCTTTCGGCCCCTTTTGAATACAGTTCCACGAAAAGTTAATAGTATGACCATAAGGCTATTTATAACAATTATTTATAAATATATTTTTAGAGATAAAAGGGCACCGCGAAAAAATTGTTATAGCGCTTTTATATAAATGGAATCTTGACAGGAGCAGACAAAAACCAAATTATATAATTAGCAGATGCCAAAGATCTATTTTAGCAGTTTTTAGCAGGGAACAAGATGAAAAAGCTCATTGCCGCCAGGGATCTCAGACCCGGCATGTTTCTGGAAGCGGACGTCGTCAAGGATTACAAAAATGGCGAGGAACAGAGCTTTCTGGAAGCGCGCGAGGCGGTTTCTACAGGAGATAAGAGTAAAAGGGCCCGCCTGACCGGTCGCATGAATTCCAGGGTGGAGAGGGATGGAGGTATACTCATAACTTCCGCTAGTCAGGTGGAGAGCTTGCAGCAGACCGGTCTGTCCATGATAACTATAAATTCCGAGAAGGGTGATGACTTACCGGGCAGTGTGAAGCCTCTCACCGACCCCAGTCGAACGCCACCGCCAGAAGGCCGTTTGGTCCATTTCGACGAAGAGATTGAAAGGGCCAAGGAGGCCCGCGACGAGACCACTGAAACTCTCAGGGAAACGCTGCAGAACGTGGCATTGGGCAAGGGCGTAGATGTCGAGAAAATCCACGGTGCCAGCACCGTTATAACGGAGAGCATTCTGCGCAACATGGATGCCATGGTCAGTCTTACCCGGATCAAGCAGCACGATGCTTATACGGCAGTGCATTGCATGAATGTATGCACCCTGGTCGTGGCCATGGCCCAGGCCGACAACGTTTCGCCCTCCATCCTGCCCATGATCACTACCGCGGCATTATTGCACGATGTGGGCAAGACCCGGGTGCCGCTCGAAATCCTCAACAAACCCGGGCGCTTCGAACCTCACGAACTGGAGGAAATGCGCAAGCATGTCATTTACAGCGCCGAGGTGCTCGAGGAAGCCGGAGGCTTTCCCGAGGAGGCCATCGCCATCGCCATGCAGCATCATGAAATGATGGATGGCAGCGGTTATCCCCACAAACTCAGGGGCGAGCAGATCCATCCCTTTGCCCGCATGACCGCGGTGGCTGACGTCTATGATGCGCTCACTGCCAAACGGATCTACAAGCCGGCCATGCCCATGTACCAGTCGCTGCTGCGAATTCACAAAAATAAGGGCACTGAGTTCGACGACCACGCCGTGAATCTTTTTGTCAAAGCTCTGGGCGCCTATCCAGTAGGCAGCTATGTGGAGTTGAATACCAGGGAAAAGGCTGTGGTTTTCGAACCCAATCCAGTGGATTCTCGCAAGCCTACTGTGGGCATCCTCAACACGTCCAGTCAGAAAGATCGGGCGGTTCCCTTGGTTGTGGATCTGGGCCTTCGCTCCGAAGCTGAAGGTCGCGAGATTGCCAAGGTGCTGGATCCGCATCGACTCAATGTGGATGTCGAGAAAGCTTTGCAGCGGATCGAGCGCAAGGGGGAGCGCCGAGACCGCAGAAGGCGGTGAGAGGCCCGCCCCCAAGATCTTCCTTAAAGCACTCCTGATGCCCAACATTCTACTCCTTACAGCTACGGCTTTTGAGCAGCGCAGGCTGCTAGCGCAGATGCAGGAGACGGTGCACCAGGTAGTGAGCGGCAAAACCTGGCACAGGGGTTTTCTGGGCAGGGCCGAGGTCCAAGTGGTGGAGACCGGGATAGGCGCAGTCAATACCGCCCACGCGCTGACCTGCGTGCTGGAGTCGGTCCGTCCTGCGCTGGTACTTCAGGTGGGGGTTGGGGGAGGCTATCCGGGAGCGGGTCTGGAAATCGGCGCCCTGGTCCTGGCAAGCAGTGAAAGCTACGGCGATGTGGGGGTGCGCACCCGGAATGGGTGGCAATCTGCGGAGCTCATCGGCATTCCCCTGCTGCAGCAGGATGAAGATTATTTCAATCACTTTTCCCTCGACGAAGCCCTGGTGAGCCGGGCCCGGGATCTGCTGCTGCCGGCCGCCTGGGACGGTGAGCCGCCCCGGGTACAGGTCGGCCCTTTTGTCACTGTGCAGGAGTGTAGTGGGCTCGCGGCGCTGGGGCGGGAACGGGAGGCGCACTTTGGAGCCCTTTGCGAGAATATGGAAGGTGCAGCGGCGGCACATCTGTGTCGCCTGTACGGCGTTCCGTTTTTAGAGCTTAGAGGCATCAGCAATCAGGTGGAAGATCGCCAGGTCGAGCAATGGAACCTGCCGCTGGCCAGTGCGCGGGCGCAACGAGCGGGGTTGCACCTGCTGCATAAAGCCGCCGAGTTGCTGGGGGACTAAAGGATGACAGATCAAATTTCTCTGGGGTATTCTCCCTGCCCAAACGACACCTTCATTTTTTATGGGCTGGTACACGGAAAAATTTCTGGTGCACCGGTTTTCGCGGCAGTACTCGAAGATATCGCCACGCTAAACAGCCTGGCATTGCGGGGTGAGCTGGATACCACCAAGATTTCTTTTCACGCTCTGGCCCATTTGCGCCACCGGTATTGTCTGCTGCATGCGGGGGGCGCTCTTGGGCGCGGGTGCGGGCCTCTGGTCGTGGCGCGCCAGGGCCTTGAGCCTGGGCAACTTGCTGGCAAGAAGGTCGCCATTCCCGGCAAATTGACCACAGCGGCGCTGTTGCTGCGCCTATTTGATCCGGGTATCCGGGAGCTGGTGATTTTGCCTTTCGATCAAATCATGGAAACAGTGCGGCAGGGGGTGGTAGATGCGGGGGTGATCATTCACGAAAGTCGTTTCACTTATCCGGACTACGGCTTGCGAGAAGTTATTGACCTGGGGGCCTGGTGGGAGGAG
>CAXFTV010000090.1:0-3272 GCA_964005845.1 uncultured bacterium | reverse complement strand
TAGGACCAGGGGGGACCATCCCCTCTGGAGTGAAATAGCGGCACGAGGGCAATTGAAGTTCACTCATCTGCTGCCGATTAAAATAGTAGGAGTTACTTACTGTGCGCGATAAGCCATCTCGACTTACTACGGGAAATTCCCATGGATGGAATTAGCGGTTCAACCAACTCTCTGATTAGCCTGGGTATAACCATGAGCGATATCAGACTGAAAAGCGAACTTTTTATCAGTACCTTCAAGAAAGGCCTGGATATCCAGGCCCAAAATGCCATGCGCCTGGTCGAATCTGCCCAATCCCCACCCCCTCGAGCGAACTCAGATCAGACTGGACAACAAGTCGATGTAGTCGCTTGAAATCCCACCTCTGCCACCCTCTACCGATACCACTGCTGAATCGTTGTTAGGAGCAAAATAATTTTAAATTAATCCGCCTAGCCAGTGAGAAAAAACCAGGCGAACACTACCAATCGGAAGGCCCTTCCAAAATCCCCATCTGCAGCTGCACTCTGGCCTCACCAGAAACTTTGCAAGGGCGTCCAAGCCGCAAACTTTTGCGCGCATGCGGGGCCCCGGCTATTTTCAAATCGATTCTTTGAAAGCTCGGCTTTTCAAAAGGCCCTTACCCTGTTCTATCCAGTAGGCCGACCCCGCCTCCAGATTTTCCAGCACCTCCTCTTTGCCATCTGGCCAGCGGATCTCGAGCCGATCCACTTTTGCCTTTGTGCCCAGACCAAAATTAAGGGCGCTGGCACTATGGCTCAGATAGGAAGACCCCGTCCGCACCATCCGCTGCTGCCTGGCACTGCCGGCCCTGGCCGTGACCAGGGCGCCCAGGGCGTCCAGGTTGGGCGCTTTGCCGCGCAGATGCAGGGTAACGGCATTGCCCACCGGACCGTCGTTGCGCAACAGGTAGACACGGCCCCCGTTGGTGGTCAGCAGCACGTCCGGATCCCCGTCTGCGTCGATATCCCCCACCGCCAGACCGCGTCCGATCAGGGGTTTGGCGAAGAGCCCGCCAGTAGTTCGGGACACATCGCGCAACCGGCCCTCCCCATCGTTCCAGAATAGCTGTGGCGCCTGCGCGTACTGGATATCCTTCTGCACCGCGTTGATTTCGGGTTCGATGTGGCCGTTGGCCAGGACCAGATCCTGGTAGCCATCCAGGTCGTAGTCGAAAAAGCGCAGCCCGAAAGTCAGAGTCGGTAGAGTCGGCTGCACCAGCCGACTGCGACCGGCCACATCCAGAAAAACCTCCCCCTGCTGCTGGTAAAGCGACAGCGCTTCACGGCTAAAATTGCCGATGCCGATAGCCTGGATGCCGTCGTTGTTGAGCGAGGCGATATCCACTCCCATGCCGGCGCGGGCACGGCCGGCCTCGTCGTAGCCGATGCCGGCCGTCAGTCCGATCTCCTCGAATTTGCCATCCCCCAGATTGTGCAGCAAGAAGTTGGGCTGCGTATCATTGGTAACCACCAGGTCCACGGCCCCGTCGCCGTCGAAATCGGTGGCGGCCACTCCCATGGACTTGGCATTGGGCAAGTTGAGCCCGGCGGCTTCGGTGATCTCCTCGAATCTGCCATCTCCCCGATTGCGATAGAGGCGACAAGTCGACCCTGGGTACTGTTGCGGCGTGGCATAGGATTTGTTTTTGCCGTCCAGGGTTGTGAAAATGTCGGTCTGCTCCGACCAGCGCACGTAATTGGTCACCAGCAAGTCCAGCCAGCCATCGCCATCTACATCGGCCCAGACAGCAGCCGTGGACCACTCGGGGTGCGGCCGCCCCTCATCGTCTTTCCACGCTGTACCAGCTACTCCGGCCCAGCCCGCCCGGTCGACGAAGCGGCCCTCCTCGTTGCGCAAAAGCAGATTTGCGCCCAGGGTAGTCAAATATATATCGGGATCGCCATCGGCATCGTAATCGGCCACCGTCGCCCCCATGCCGTAGACCGAAAAGTCCAGCCCCACCCGGCGACTCACATCTTCAAAGCGATTCCCCCCTAAATTGCGGTAGAGCTTGCTAGTGGGCCGCTCCTCTTGTCGCCCATTTTCCCAGTGAGTACTGTTGATCAGCAGTACGTCCAGCCTCTCATCCCCATCGTAGTCGAAAAGCGCACAACCGCTACCCATAGTCTCGGGCATCCACTTGCGTCCATCGGCGCCGCTCTGGTGCACAAAGTCGATGCCGGCTGCCGCGGCAATTTCACTGAAGACCACTCGGGGCGGCTGCTTCCCCTTGCTAGGACCGGCATAATCGGCGGCCGGAGCCCGGGTGTAATCCGGCGGCGGCGCCTGCACCTCCGCCTCTTCTTTAGCGCAGGAAAAAACCCCCGGCGAGAGCATCAACGCGGCAAAAAACAACGCAGATATACGGATTTTTAGACCGCGCCGCACCTGGACCGGGCGACCTTTATTGGCGGCCAAAGACCCTCTGTATGACCCGGTCCTGCCCGGGGCGAAAAAGGCTAGCGCATGCACGCGCTTACTCAACCCAACCGCTTTCATCAAATCCCTCACTCAACCCTTCTCCAGCCGGTGTACGTGGATCTTCTGAACCTCGTGGTTGTCGTGCGGGTGCTCCAAGCGGTAGCTCCGGGTAAGTTCCTGGGCGGATTCATCGATCTGGTAGAGCCGATAGGCCGCTTCGGCCCGGCTGGCCTCTTGCTCGCGACCCAGACCGCGCAGAGCCAGCATGCGGTGATAGTGGACAACCCGATCCTCGGGGTCGATTTCCAGCGCCTTTTCCAGCGCCTTCAACGACTCTTCGAAAAGTCCGTCCAGGTAGAGCACCCGACCCAGATTGCGCCAGGATGCCCGATCCTCGGGAAAACTATGCAGCACCCGGCGATAGGCTTTGGCCGCGTCTTCGTAACGGCCGTCCTCCTGCAGCAACACGCCCCAGACCCAGGCGGTCTGGGCGTGACCCGCGACCAGTTCTTCACAGCGCTGCAAATGCAGGTAGGCCGCTTCCAGGTTGCCGTCGCGCAGGGCCACCCGCGCCAGATTGCGATGCCCATCCAGCCGCTTCGGCGCCAGCTCGGCGACTTTTGTAAAGGAGCGCGCCGCGCCCTGGGTATCCCCCTGCAGCAACAGGCCAATGCCGTGGTCATTGAAGCGCTCCCAATCCTCTGATTGCGGCGTGCCCGGCTCCGTCGCCACCCTGGCCACCTTCAGGACCACCTCGTCCTTGGCGATCTCGGTCACAGGCAAATCCGGCACCTGTGCGAAAGCGCGAAAACCCTCCGGGTTGTTGGCAAAGGCAAATTCGGTATAAG
>CAXFTV010000089.1:0-8349 GCA_964005845.1 uncultured bacterium | reverse complement strand
CTGGCCTTAAAGTTTCACGCCTGTGCTTCGGCACTGGAACGAGCGGCTGGAACCACCGTTCAAATCAAAGCGACCTGGGTATTGAAGGCCTGGCCGAACTGCTGCTCTTCGCCCATGAACACGGCGTCAGTTTCTGGGATGTAGCGGACCAGTACGGAACCCACGCACACGTGGCGGCGGCCCTTGAAAAGCTGGAAAGGGATTCCGTAACCATCACGACTAAAACATATTCGCGCACTGCAGCAGAAGTGCGTCAGGATATCGAACGCTTCCTGGTCGAATTGAATACCGACTACATCGATATCGTCCTGCTGCATTGTCTCACAGACCCAGACTGGCCCGATAGTCTACAGGGTCCCATGGATGTACTAAGCGACTACAAATCCAGGGGACGGATAGGCGCCGTGGGCGTATCCTGTCACGATTTTGACGCCTTTCAGACAAGCGCCGAAACAGACTGGGTAGAGGTAGTTTTAGCACGCATCAACTACGCCGGGCACGCCATGGACGCCGCACCCGAAAAAGTCATCCCCGTCATCGATAAAATGGCGGCGGCGGGCAAGGGAATTTACGGCATGAAGGTTGTGGGCGGCGGCAGCGAACTGACTCATGATCCAGCTCGAGCCGTGCGCTTCGTGCTGGAAATCCCCTCGGTCCACGCCCTGGTCCTGGGTATGATGAACCGCGAGGAAGTGCTGGAAAACATCGGCCTGGTAGGTGAGTTCGCTCTAGCCTGAGGCTCCTGGAAAATCTAGCCCACCACGGCAGTAACCCCAAGCTAGACCATTGTCCAGCCTCCGTCGACCACCAGGGTGTGTCCGGTGATCATGCTGGCCGCATCCGAAGCGAGAAAAACGACTGGCCCCGACATCTCTTCCTGTTCGGCCAGATCTCCCCTGAGTAAATTTTTGCTTTTGACCGCATCGGCAAAAGCCTGGCTATCCTGCATGGCTTGCTCTGCCAGCGGCGAACGGGTCACCGTTGGCGCCACCACATTGACCCGGATCTGGTGCGCTGCCCACTCGGCCGCCAGAGTGCGGGTAAGGTTGTTGACGCCCGCCTTGGCGCCGCTGTAGGGACCGCGCTCGGGGGCGCCCACAACTCCCGCCTGAGAGGATATATTCACTATACTGCCACCCTCCCCCTGGGCGATCATCTGGCGGGCACCGGCCTGACTGCAAAAAAATACGCTTTTAAGATTTGCGTCGATTATTGTGTCGAAGAGTTCTTCGTCGTAGTCCAGGGCGGCTCCAAGCTTATTGTAGCCGGCGTTATTGACCAGTACATCAATTCGCCCATAATTTTCTACCACAGCAGCAAAAAATGCCTTAATTGATGCTAAATCCACCACGTCAAGGCGGTGGGCAAAACACTCACCCCCCATGCCAACTATTTCGCCTGCTAAATTTTCCAACTCGCTCTCCGTTCGACTGCCAATGGCGACCCGGCCACCCGAACGGGCGACATCCAGAGCTATGGTCCGACCGATACCCCGGCCAGCTCCCGTTACTATTACGACCTTGTTTTCCAAACCAAAACGAGAAAGAGGTGCCAAATCGATCCTCCTGAATTTGAGTTTACTAATGCAGGCCCATCTGTCTCAAATTGCGCAGACTGAGTCCCAGGCTGTCGAAGGGATCCCCCTGACAGGTATCCTGTTCGACGATGTACCATTCGATATCGGCCTCCCGGCAGGCCTGTAAAATCTCCGGCCACTCCAGATTGCCCTCCCCTACTTCGGCAAACAACTGCTGGCTGCCGCTCATCGCCATATCTTTCAAATGGACGACCTGCATGCGATCCTTTAAGCGGCGCAACCAGGAAGCGGGATTCCCCCCTCCATGCTGAATCCAATAAGTATCGATTTCGGCTGAAAAAACCGCGGGATCGCTTTCACTAAAGAGAATGTCCAAAGCCGTCCGGCCCTGAAATTTTTCCAATTCAAAGCTGTGGTTGTGGTAGTTGAAGGTCAGCCCCGCCTCAATCAGAGGCCTGGCCGCCTCCGAGGCCTCGCGGGCAAAGCGTGCAAAACCTTCTTCATTGCGATAAGGTTGCGGCAAGCCGCCGATGCCCACATGGGGGCAGTTCCACATCTGGTGTTCCTCGATGACGCCCTGAGGATCTTCTTTGATGCGTTCGTATGAGATATGGGTAGCTATTATTTTGAGTCCCTCGCCCTCGGTTATAACTTTGAACTCCTTGGAATCCATCACCTCAAGCCCGGATACCTGAACAGCTTCATATCCCAAACCAGCTAACTTTTTCATACCCGTGCGGATTTCATCGGGTGTCTTGAGATGATCCCGCAAAGTGAAGAGCTGTGCCGCAATTGCCGAATCTGCCATATTTTTGTCGCTCCTTTTTGGTAAATTAGGCCAATATAATTGGGCCTCTCCCGGGCGTCAAGTGCTCGGTCTTGAATGGGCAAAAGTAGAGTAACTAGCGATGGTTAAATTTTGGGGCAAAAGGTAAATACAGGTTGGAACCCCCCGGCAATTTCCGCTTTTCGAAGCCGGGAAGTTTTCATTCCTTTTGCACCCCTTTTCCAGGGCGGACAAAACGGGGAACCAGCCCAATTAACACTAGTATGGCGGCCCCGGCAAATACCGCCATGCTACCCACGGCCATGGGAGCCCCCCAGGCTGCTGCCATGGCCCCGCTCTGTAAGCGCCCCAGCGGTCCCCCGCCAATAGCCAATACCAGAGTTCCCATGGCCCGTCCCCGCATTTTGTCAGCGGCTTCCATCAGAACAATAGACCCCTGCATTATACTAAATCCGGCATGGCCAACACCAGCTATCAACAACATGAGCAGAGAAAGCTGAAAGGATGTCGAATAGGCAAAAACAGTTATTCCCAAACAGGATAATAAAGACCCCCCGACAAAAATCCACTCCCGGCTCCAGTAGTGGCGCCCCGCACTGATAATAATCAGCCCCAAAAAATTGCCCAGGCCATTAAAGACGCCCAGCGTGCCCAGGCCAGTGGGACCTTGCTGGAGCACATCCCGGGCAAAAACCGGCAGTAGATTCATATAGGGAAAAAGCCAAAAATTCATTATCAGCGTGGTCAGTAATACCCCGAAAATACGCGGTTGCCCCTTTACGTACTGCAGGCCCTCCAGGGTACTTTTCCAGGCCGTTAGGATCCCCCCCGGGACCACTGGTGCGCGGGCATCGGTTTTCATGCCCAAGAGGATCAAAACGGAAAGTAAAGCCGTACCCGCAAGCGTGACCAGAGCACCAAATTCACCCGCCGTCGCCAGGAATATTCCCGCCCCCAGGGGGCCGGACAAACGGGTCAAACTTTGCATGACATTTTCCAGAACCATGGCTTCCATTATGTATTCTTTGCCCACCAGATCCGGTATCAGGGCCCGGCGGGTGGGCCAGTCCAGTGCCCAACCGGTGCCAATGCCCAGCGCCACCGCGGCAATATGCCAGTATTGCAGTAGACCGACCCCGCTGAGAATAGCCAGCAAACCCATTCCGACGACATTTACCCCCTGTATGGCAATGATCGTTGAACGCCTTTTAAATCTATCCACTATAAATGAGCTAAAAAGGCCGATCAACATCAGGGGAAAATTGCGAAAAAAACCAACAAGGGCCACCAGCCACGCCGAATCCGTCAAACTAAGCGCCACCCACCCCAGGACCATTTGCTCCATCCACATGGCCTGCCACCACAAGCCGTTGGCCAACCACAAGCACAGAAAATCGCGTTTTCGCAACAGTTTCGAGTAGACCGATTTATTCTTTCCGCCATTGGGGGCGGATTCCGTCTCCACCTTAGCCTCCCCTGCCTTGCCTGCTCCTCAGTTCATTATATATTTCACAACCATGCAAATACATCCTCAATTTCCCCACGGGAGACTTTTAAATGTCGGCTGAAGATAAAATTCGAGAATTGGGATTGGAATTGCCCGCTCCTCCTCAACCAGCGGGTTCCTACACTCGAGCAGTGCGCACCGGCAACCTAGTTTTTGTCGCCGGCCAGTTGCCCTTGAAAGAAGGCAAGATGGAATTTTCCGGAAAGATCGGGAAAAACCTCAGCGCTGAAGAAGGCTATGAAGCGTCAAAGCTTTGCGCCATGAATGCACTGAGTATCCTCAAGGCAGAAGTCGAAACGCTGGAAAACATCGTCCGTCTGGTGCGTCTGACAGGGTTTGTGTGCTCGGCAGATGGATTTACCGATCAACCGCAGGTGGTAAACGGAGCATCCGAACTATTTGCGGAGGTCTTGGGCGAAAGAGGCGTCCACGCACGCCTTGCAATAGGATGCAACGAACTGCCACTTGGGGCAGCGGTCGAACTAGAGGTCATCGCGGAAGTTCGCTAAAGTTTTAAATTCAGTTTACTTCCTGGGGAGCTTCTGCGGATGAATTGTTGAGGTCTTTCCCCTCCGCTTCTTCGGCACCCTCTTTACCAACTTCTGCTTCCCCGTTTGTTCTATTGAGAAGATCGCGTAGCTCGTCACCATCCATAACTTCATTTTTAAAGAGGATTTCGACTAAATCGTCCAGTATATTGCGCCTTTCATTCAACACCTCCCTGGCACGATCTTTACTTTCCCGCATAATGCGGGCAATTTCCTTATCGATTTCACGCGCCGTCTCCTCGCTGTACTGGCGATCATTAGCGCCCATGCCCAGAAATTGCTGATTGCGCTCTTCTTTATGGCTAACTAGCCCCAGGCGCTCGCTCATGCCAAATTCTTTTACCATTCTTTCGGCCAATTGGGTAGCGCGTTGCAAATCGTTTGCGGCGCCAGATGTGACTCCCTCAAAAACGATTTCTTCGGCTACCCGCCCCCCAAGGGCCATGCATATTTCGTCGAGTATTTCATCTTTACTCTTTAGGTAGCGATCTTCTGTGGGCATGTGGAGGACATAACCCAAGGCAGCTCCCCGGGAAACGATGGAGATTTTTTGGACCGGATTGGCATGTGGCAGAACTTCGCCGACAATTGCATGGCCGGCTTCGTGATAGGCGACAACGCGGCGTTCCCCTTCACTCAAAACCCTGCTTTTGCGCTCCAAACCGGCCATGGTCCGCTCAACTGCTTCGTCCAATTCTTCCATCGTTATCGCCGATTTATTGCGCCGTGCGGCCAGCAAAGCCGCCTCGTTAATCACATTGGCCAGATCGGCGCCAGCAAAACCCGGAGTCCGCACCGCAAGTTTCTGCAAACTTACGCTCTCCGCGAGTTTTGCATCCTTGGCGTGAATATTCAATATGGCTTCCCGGCCCTTGACGTCGGGACGATCAACGGTCACCGTGCGATCGAAGCGCCCCGGCCGCAACAGGGCGGGATCCAGAATTTCTGGCCGATTGGTGGCAGCCATGAGGATGATGCCGCCATTGGTGTCGAATCCGTCCAGTTCGGTCAATAACTGATTCAGGGTTTGCTCCCGTTCGTCATGGCCACCAAAAGACCCCGCCCCCCGGGCTTTACCTAAAGCATCCAGTTCATCGATAAAGATAATGGCCGGGGCGTGCTTTTTGGCCTGTTCGAACAGATCCCGAACCCGCGCTGCCCCAACGCCGACAAACATTTCGACAAAATCCGAACCACTTATAGAGAAAAACGGGACTTCTGCCTCTCCAGCAACGGCCTTGGCCAGCAGGGTCTTACCCGTCCCCGGCGGCCCAACGAGCAATACCCCGCGTGGAATTCGCCCACCCAGGGCCTGAAATCGAGCCGGGGTCTGAAGAAATTCGACGACCTCTTTTAATTCTTCTTTTGCTTCGTCGATGCCAGCCACGTCATTAAAGGTGAGGCCGGTCCCCTTTTCCATGTAGACCTTGGCTTTGCTCTTTCCTATTGACATGAGCCCACCCGATCCCCCCCCCATGCGCCTGGCCATGAACATCCAGATTCCAAAAAAGATCAGAATGGGGAGCAGCCATCCCAGTAAAGAAGTGAGCCAGTGTTCTTTCTCACCTTTAAAACTGACGCCGTATTTGCGCAAAAACTCGATCAAACCGGGGTCCGGATCGACGCGCACAGTAATAAAAGGCCCCTCGTCGCTCACCCCGCGAATAGTTTCTCCGGTAATCGTGCACTCCTGCACTTTACCTACCTCAACCCACTCGCGGAATTGACCATAATCCAACTCCTGAACTGGACTTACAAAAGAATTTTGCACGTAGAGAACCAAAAGTACAAACAAAACCACATAAGCCAGGGACAATTGCGTCTTCTTGTCTATTTTCATCAATCCAATCCTGTTTCAGCAGAGCGGGGCATTCTGAGTCCGAATAGGGTTTAATCTTCGGATATAAAAACTATTCAAAACGCCTTTAAAAGGCTGAACTAAAGCCAGTTACAACTGGGTAATAAAGATTTAATCAGGAAGATAAATGGTAGAGGGGTTGCGGTCAAGGAAGAGCCTCAGATGGGGCTCATTAAAAAGCTTAAAAGTAAGGGTAGAATTCGGGCGGGAAAGGCATCGTCAAAAGAAGAGCAATCTCAACTTTGTTGGGCTTGCTGCAGCATTAGAGCAGGCAAAATATTTATTCTTGACCTTCGAGAGCTTGCAATAAATCCGCGATAACCGCAGGTGTAAGCTCTCCCCGCCGTATCAGGTAGCCGTCGCGCAGAAAATCTTTCAGCTCTCTATTTTCCAGTACAGGTTGCAACGACATAGCGGGTTACCCTCCTTATATAATCTATATCGGCAAAACTACGCCAATCTCAACTTTTTCGGGCAACGTAAAATCGCTCGCCATCCTCAAAGTGTCCAGGAAAACCCCACTTCAAGCTATTTTCCAAGCGCTTCCGGGTGTTGAAATAAACTACTTCAAACCCCGTCTGGCGCAGCATCTTGAGGAGCACAAAAGGAGGCAGAACTTGCAAGTAGCGCACTTCTTCACCCTCGCCATCTTCAAAGCGCTCCCCCAGTTCTCGCTCCTTGACTGGCAACCCGGCAAAACGTCCGGCACATAGTTTTAAAAAGCTTAGAAGCCTGAATGGCGCAAAACGATTTAGGGCAAATAGCGAATGGGAAGAAAAGATAAAATACCCCCCTGGCTTCAATACTTTCCAAACCTCGCCCATGACTTTTTTTTTGGCCTCCCTTCCCGGTATCAATTCGATGCCGTTATAGGAGTAGAGGGCGACATCAAAACTGGCCGCGGCGAACTCCAGTTGCATGGAATCCATAACCTGAAATTCTGCGTCGACACCAATTAGTGCCGCTTGTTGGCGGGCAGCTGCGACCATTGGCAAGCTGATATCAATCCCAACGACATTCAGGCCCATTTCTGCGATTGGAATGGTCGTTCTGCCGGCGCCGCACCCCATATCGAGAATCCGCCCTTCATCGGGGACATACTCGAGGAGCAAATTTTCTTCGGATAGCCACAAGCCAACCGAGGTATAGCGGGAAATCACCTCGGAATTTTCGTAGCTGTGCCGCACCAGGGCCTTGATCTGACTTTCGCGTTGACTCAAAGCCCCTTCCTTTCGACCCGGGCGGATCTACCCGAACCCATAATTCAGCCGAGAAGGCCGGGGTTTTCGAGAATCCCTTTCAGGCGTTGCAGAAAACGGGCGGCAAGGGCCCCGTCTATAACCCGGTGGTCTGCCGCCAGGGTCAGAGTCATTTGAGGCTGTGCAGCCAGGGCATTATTTTCCAGCACCACTACTCGCTGCTCTATAGCTCCCACAGCTAGAATCGCGACCTGGGGAGGATTGATGATAGCAGTAAAATGAGACACTCCGAACATGCCCAGATTGGAGATGGTAAATGTTCCGCCCATCAGGTCATCGGGCTGTAAATCGCCGTGCCGGGCCGCATCGATTAGGCGCGCGCTGCCAGCGGCTATTGTCTCTATATCCCTGCCCGGCACATCGTGTAAAACTGGCACCATGAGACCCTGTGGGGTATCTGCCGCAATCCCGATATTTACCTGTTCAATTAGGTGCACCTCATCACCTTCAAGGGTGCTGTTGAGGCGGGGGAATTCAACCAGGGCCCGCCCAGTAGCACGAACGACCAGGTCGTTAAAGGATATTTTCTTACCCTCTAGCTTATATCCCTGGCGCAGTTGTTGGAGCCAAACAGCGGAAACATCCATGCTTACATGAATGTGGGGCAGGTCCCTCGAACTGGCGGTAAGTCGCTCTGCCGCTACTTTTTGAGGTCGGGTAAGCGCAACCACTCCCTGCCCTTCGGGCGGAGCCGGACTCTGTCCAACCACGGTTTTTTCGACTCTGGGGGCCTCTGGTCTTTGCGCCAGATAGGACTCGATATCGGCGCTTACTATCCGCCCACCCGGGCCACTCCCCTTTAGCTGATTCTCATCAATGCCCTCTGCGGCGATCATTTTTCGAGCTTTGGGGG
>CAXFTV010000088.1:0-6037 GCA_964005845.1 uncultured bacterium | reverse complement strand
CCGCCGATGACGCCGATAGAACCGGTGATGGTATTCGGCGCTGCGACTATAGCATCTCCGTACATGGAGAGCCAGTAGCCACCCGAAGCTGCCACATAGCCCTGTGAAACGATGACAGGTTTTTCTTTTTTACACTTTTTTATGGCCGCCGCTACCAGATCGGAAGGCAGGACGTCGCCGCCGGGGGAGTCCACCCTCAGTACCACGGCTTTGATGCGCGGGTTTTTCGCTGCGTCCTCTATTTCCTTTACCAGCTGGCGGGCAGCGATACCAAGGTCCATATCGCAGATTCCCAGGGCATAGATCAGGGCGATTTGTGGTCTGCGGCCCCAGTTCCGGTCGCGTGCTACGGGGTATGATCCGGCTTTGATGAGAGCGGGTGTCTCCCTTTCCCAATTCTCCAGTAGCTCTTCTACCTGGTCCCAGCGGCCCACCTGATCCACCAGATCCTTTTCTAGGGCGCTGCGAGGCAGGAACACGGTTTCGTCATCGACCAGGCGATCGAACCCCGAGGGGGCAAAGCCGCGGGCCTGGCAGATTTCTTCTCTGGCCAGATGGTAAAAGTGTTCCAGCAGTTCCTGCAGTTGTTCGCGGTCGGCGGCGGACATGTTGTGGCGCGAGAGGGATTCGGCGGCCGATTTGTATTTGAAAAAACGCCACTCCTCGAAGCCGATACCCATTTTTTCCAGGGCGTGCTTTGCATAGGTCTGGCCGAGAATAAATCCCTCCAGGGTAATCATGCCGGCTGGATCGAGTACGATGTGGTCCGCAACGGAGGCAAAGTGGTATTCTCTCAGGTCGGCGCGATCAATATAGGCGACCACGCGTTTGCCGGCATTTTTGAATTCTTGCAGTTTGGTACGCACCTCCCAGGCCATTTCGGGATTGACCGACACCCCCGAAGTGCGGATGGCGATGCCTTTGATCTGTGGATCGTCCTGGGCGCGTTGGATGAGGGCGAGCAATTCTATCAAGGTGCGAGAGTCGTCGAAGAGAGCGAAGCGTCGATGGCGGATGGGGCCGAAAAGATCCAGGTCCAGGTAGCGCTTCCCGCGCCCAGTGCCGCGGAAGCCGCGTTCAAAAGCGCCCGTTCTGAAGGCATAAGTGTTAAAGGCGTGGTTACGATTTTTGTCAAAGCGCGCCTGGGTTTGGAAACCGGTCTGTCCCAGCCCGAGTTCAACTCCTACACTGAAGGTCCGGTCGTCGAAGTAGCGCCCGCTAAGGCGCAATCCGGGTACGAGCTCTAGGGCAACTCCCGCACTCCAGTAGGAGTCAGTGCCGATTTTGGTGCTGGAGGCGGCGTAGTCGCTGAAGAGAGTCAAGCGCTCGCTGCCCAGGGGGCGGATTGCCAGGTCGAGGCTACCTTGGCGGGCTCCAGCCGAAAGAGTGGTGGTCAAGGTGAGGCCAAGGGAAAGATGGGGGGAAGGACGCAGGAGGACTCCGGCTAAAAGGGAATTTTTGCGCCGCGGCAAAGCGGTCTGACCACTTGACCAGCTATAGCCAACTCCAAGGCCGGTGTGGCGATCGCCGGCGCTGAGGGCAATGCGGTAATCGTAGAGATCTGGGCCGGGAAGTTCACGGTGTACGATCCCGAAACCGAGGTGGGGAAAGCCGGTGAACCAGCCCCACTGATTGGCGCCGTGGGGCTGGTCCCGGGCCGCAGACCAGGCAAAGACCGTTTCCATCCGGTCTACGTAGTTCAAAAGGGCCGGGTTGAGGTAACCCTGCAGTCCGGATCCCAGGCTACCCGGTGAGGTGGGAAGAAACTGGTTGAGGCCAGGGTAGGAGGGAAAGGGTTGTCCCTGGACCGCTGGGGCAAAGAGGGACGAGAACAGGAGGAAAGAGATTAAGAGTTTCATGCGGCCTCTATTGCAGCTTTCAATTGTGAACGATTTTTCGAGCCGAGGAGGAATTTATGGAAAAATTGCCCAGACTGCCTGACGAGCATCTGAAGCGGGCCAAGGAGATGGTTGCGCGGAATCGGAAAGGCGGGAGATGCAAGTTGTGCTACGATCGCGGTTACCAGGGCATAAGTCAGGACAATATGCTCGTTCTCTGCAGCAAGTGCGTGGATACCGATGCCGTCCTCAAAGAGTGGAAAGCATTTGTTCAAGCCACCCCGGAACTGGCCGAACTCTACGGGGATTACTACGCCGAAGACGAAGAAGAAAAAGAAAAAGCTACCTGAGTTCCCCATTTTGAGGTTTTAGACTTCGCTGGTAAAGTAGCTCAGGTCTCCCTGTCCACGGCGGAGGATTTCCGCTTTGTCGCCAACCAGTGAAATTACGCTGGAGGGCAGGATGGGAAGTTGACCGCATTCCAGAATCAGGTCTACCTGGCTGCCCAGAACTTCTTCCAACTGGCTCGGGTCGGTTAGCACTTCCTCGCTGCTGCGATTGGCGCTGGTGCTGATGATCGGATTGCCCAGTTCTTTGATCACGGCAAGTGGAACGGGGTGGTCGGGCACGCGCAAACCCACCGTTTTTTGTTTGCTCTGCAGCATCCGGGGGGTTTCTCGAGTGGCGGGCAGTACGAAAGTATAAGGGCCGGGCAGGCAGCGCTTGAGTATGCGATAGGCATAGTTGGAAACGCGGGCGTATTGGCTTACGTTGGCCAGATCGGCACAGACGAAAGACATCGGTTTTTTGTCATCCCGTCCCTTGATAAGGTGGATTTTCTCCACTGCTTCTTTGCAGGTGATGTCGCAACCGAGGCCGTAGATGGTGTCGGTGGGATAGATTATTACACCTCCCCGGCGCAAAATCTCGACGGCGCGTTCAATGTGTCGCCCCCGCAGGTGTTCGGGATCGATATTTAAAGTTTCTGCCATGCTGGAATCCCCGGCGCAATCTGTTTGACAATGGATTGAATATAAGTGGGAGTGCAGTGCTTGCAAAGACTGGCAGGGAAACGCGAGTTCGGGTTTTGGCGTGCTAGTCGTAGCAAGCGGGAAATGGGTGACGCGGCTGCCCTCCAAGACACTGCTAAAGAGCTGTCTCAGCGTCCCGGGTGGCCCTAGCTACTGCTTTTCCAGCAACCAGCCACCACCTCGTCCTTTCATGACATGACGCCGCGCGCCGCGCCTCATCTGGGGGATGAGATCACCGGTTTCGGGATCGCGCTGGGCAATGCAGAATTTTCCCGGATTATCCGGATCGGGCATGATCTTTTGCGGAATGCGCTTGTTGCGGCCGGCGATGCGCATTTCAACTCGACCGATCTGGATCCCTCGCCCTATTTCTTCGGAGCTCAAGTTTAGATCGTCGTCGCTTTGAAGCGGTTCTGGGGGTGGTGGGGAATTAACCTTATAGGACTCTTCGCGCAGAGCGGGTTTCGGGTTCGGCAGGGGCTCGGCTTGAGGAGGCTCTGCGTCCAGAACCGATTCCGCCCCTTGCAGAATCTCGGCCTCGAGGAGTGCTTCGCTTTGGACTGCTTGCTCGGCAGCGCTGAGGGCGGCGGCAGTGCGCTGCTTGATTTCTTCGACTTCATCTGGTGCTAATTCTGAGAGGAAGTGACGCAGACCGCGATTGATAAATTGTTCCGCTTGCTTCCTGGCTCTCTGTGCATCACTGGTAGCGCGAAAAATATCTTCGATGTTCTGGTTGAACTCCTCGAGGCTTTGGGCGACCCTGAGCATGCGGATTTTCTTGCGGAAATGGGTGCGTTTGACTACGTGGTCTATAAGGTTGATAAAACAGCGCATATCAGCTGCTGGTCGCACCCGGAGTTCGGCGTCGAGCGAGTTGAGCCGTTCCGACATTCCGTCGCCACTCAGAGTCCTGAGCTCATCCACGAACTCCTCTTCTATGGTCAGGTTGTCGATCTTTTCAAGGGAGCGCTGCAGAATGGCGTTGTAGGGAGGTAGGCGCACGTCCAGCAGGCGGATCTCTGGATCCTTGCGAACCATGATATCTACGAGGTCGTTCAGGAGGTTTTTGTCGCCGATCAGGTGCTGGATCAAGGGATTGCGACCGTCGTCGGCTTTTTCAGTGACGACCATATATTTGTGTCGGATCAGCAGGCGCAGGGCGTGGTCGAACCGGGGGGCGATCTTTTGCAAAGACTCGAAGACCTGGAGATAGTTAACGTTTTCGGTCGTGGCGTTTCTGATCTTTGCATTCAGCTGCTCCCGGTCGACGGCGGGCATGATTCTGTCGCGGTACTCGGACGCTTCCCGCTTTTCGATCTGGCCCTGTTTTTCCTGCAGGTCGACTTGGTGCAGGGCGGCGATGGTCTCCGCCTCGTCCTGGGTAAGCAGACCACGGGCGACATAGGAGGTCAAATTGTCGGGAACTTTGGCGAGTTCTGCATCTTCCAGCCTGGCCTGTACGCGTTGTTGTTGCAGGAGGTGATGCTCTACATCTTCGCGGTCGATAACGCCCTTTTCGACGGCCACTTCATAGGGGGAATCCTCAGGTTGAGGAAGGGGTGCGGGGTGGGCCGGTAGAGCTGGTGGTTGTGCCACCGTCGCTTTGACGGCCTGTTGGACGCAGGCGATGATGTCGATTTCAAGCGCCTCGATGTTCATTTCGTGGAACAGTTTGCGGATTTTATCCTGCTTGCGGAAGCGATGGATTGCAGGCACGCCTCTGGCCTGAATCTTTGCCGTGTCCCACTTGAGCTTGCGGACCCCCGTTTCGAAAGCGCGATTGACGCTGTTCTGCACCCCTTGGGCGAGATAGGTTTCGGGGTGTGTATCGTTTACTGCAGCGACCATGCGGCCGATGACCTGGAGCGTTTCCGGTGAGGGGTTGATTCCGGTTAGAACCTGATAATCCTGCTCAAAGGCGGCCTGAAAATCCCGTTGAGTAATCAGTACCTCTCCGGTGTTCAAACGCTCCAGAATCCTGGCCCACAACTCGTGGCGCAATTCAAGAGTCAGTGTAGGAGGCGGAGATTGTGCCTCGCCAGAGTCAAAGTTTTCGCCGGACGACATTGGCTCGAGTCCCGTTGGTGCGAGCAATGGACATCAAATAAAAAAGCGGCCAGCTCGGGGCTGAAAAGATCTTTATGAAAGTAGAGGAGAATAACAAAAAGCTGGGTAAAAAATAATAACTCAAACGAGGATATGCAAAAGTCGGAATCCTGGTCGGGGAGAATATGTGGCGGGGATGCACTGGCCATTGACGCATTGCAGGGCAAAAAACATCTTTAAGGTCTACCGAGATGATTTGATCGCCCAAATTTCGCATCGAGCGGAGAGGAGAAATGGCCATGTCCGAGCTGAACCTTCTGGGAATATCATGTGCCGGCGAGCCCGAGGGGCCGCTGCCCGATATGCCAATAGAGGCTGAATTGATTACCGCCGGCAATCCGGTGGCCCGTGGAGCAGTTTTGAACCAGTCGGCGGACAAGACCCTTTCCAGCGGTTTGTGGACTTGTGAACCCGGTGCTTTCAACTGGAACTATACCTGGGACGAGTTTGTCTATATCTTTGCAGGCGAAGTCACGATCACGGAAGAGGGGGGCAAAAGCTATACCGTGGGGGCGGGCGATATGGCCCATTTTCCGATTGGCTTGAAGGCCCACTGGCAGGTAAAAAAAGCGGTGCGCAAGTTCTTTGTTCTCAAGACGCCGGAACCGCTGGTCCTGTAATTCGGGGGGGATGAGCGGCCGTGGCGATGGCCCGCGGCGGTTTTTTTAAAGGCGCTATTGGCGGTGGTGAAGTGGCCTGGTTTTGGGGGAGAGCTGATCGCCAGGTGCAATCAGGTCTCGAGCTCGGGCCAGGGATGGTTCTCGGGCTCGAGCAGGCGGCTCGGGGCAAAGTAAGCTTCGGGATAGTCGTCCGGTTCGTCGTTGCGGTCGAGAATGCGGTTGATGATGCAGCGCCCGCCGTTGAAAGAAACGCCGCTGCCCGAACCGCACATGCCGCCGATGATGTAGCTGCGCTTGCCGTCGACCAGGCCGACGATGGGAAACTCGTCGGGGGTATAGCCGACTGTGCCGCTCCACTCATTTTTAAGGTGCAAGCGATAGGCGCCGAAATTCTGTTTCATCTCGCCGGCGATATACTTGGTGAGGAAGCGCGATGGGCGGT
>CAXFTV010000087.1:0-2780 GCA_964005845.1 uncultured bacterium | reverse complement strand
TCCGACCACGCCCGCCAGGTGCTGCACTGGCAGCGCGTCGAAGACGCATAATGCTATTTGCGAGAAACGCGCTGTGGCTTCTCTCGAGCCTCTTCCTGCTGGGGCCGGAGCTGGTATCCGCACAGGATTCGATCCTCGTAGCGTTCAAGCTGAAAGATCAGTTCGACAGAGAGTATAGCGAAGAAAGTTGGGGCGATAGCACCATCGTCCTTTTTGGCAGCGATAAAGGTGGGCTCGAGTTCAACAAAATCTGGGCCAAAGCAGTCCGCGATTCGCTGAAAGCGACAAACAAGTTTGAAAAGATAAAGCTCGTGGGACTTTCGGATTTGCGGATCGTTCCTTTTTTCTTGAAGCGTCTCGTCTATGCCAAACTACCCAAACACAGGAAAAAAGGGGTTCTGCTGGATTGGCAGGGGGTGTTTCCCCAGGCCTACCACTTTGTTCCGGACGCCTGCAATATCCTCGTTTTCAACGCCGCGAAAAAACTGGTACACCAAAGTGCGGTACAGCAGTTCGACCCCAAAGAGTTTAACACCATCCTAGAAAAAATCGCGCTGTGTCAATGATGACAATATCCTGAACTGCGCACAATTCAGGAGCGGAAAGGACGCTTGCTGGTGGAGACTCATCTACGGCGGCGATAAAAGCCAAGTGTTTTTTTGGCCTAGCGGGAAGCGCCATAGTAGCCGGAAAAACATTGCCCGGCGGCGGGCTCAGGACGCATCTTCGCCGGCAATTCTGCCGCAATAAAGGGACACCCGTGTTGCAAGTGCATCCAGACCGCTCGACCTGGCCAAATCCCCTGCGGCGCTCTTGCGCAAGGCAATGAAAATGCGCAGAATATTGCAGATGCACACAGCGTCGACCAGATTCTGCACCCGGTGCATCGACTCAATGCCCGGCAACAATCGACTCGATATAGAAAGGAAAAAATATGGCCCTGTTGCGCCATCTCGCCCTGCGCTGTCGCGATGTGGAAACCTCGCGCCGCTTCTACGAAACCATCGGTTTTGAATTTGTCGGCTATCGCCCCAGTGGCATCAGCATGGACCTGAGCGATGGCACGGTCAACATTACCTTGCTGCCGCACGGAGAAAAGGAACGCCCGCACCTGGAAGAGGGCGAGGAATACATCCACTTCGGCATTTATGTCGAGGATTTCGAGGCGGTATGGCAACGCCTGCACGACCTGGGCACCACGATGGAAAAAACGGTCAAAGGCCGCGATGCCATCGGCCAGGATCAGGCGCCCGAACGCGCTTTCAAAGCCACCGACCCGGACGGCAATACTGTGGACATCACCAGCGACAGGGAAGAATGGCGCGGCGTCACCATCTAATTGCCGCCAGCAAAAAATCAACCCTGCCCGTACAACAGGTCGCGCAACACCGCGATCCTAGAGGTTTTTGAGGCCGCCCGCTGCTATTGCACCAGACCGGGAGCAAGAATCTCAATAGCCCTTTTGCAGTGATAACCTCTTTTTTATGCACCGACAAGCCATTTTCCCTTAGGATTGCGCTATAAAAATCCGCAGCAGGCGCTACCCGGAGGGCGGCAGCGCCGAACTGAACGACAACGAGGTCGACGATCCGGGACCCGGCGAAGTAGAAAAACTATATCAAGGGCGTAGTAACTTTGTAGGAGGATTGCATGAAAATCACAGCCGTCAAACCCTTTGTCCTGAGCGCCGGCATTTTCGTCAAAATCGAAACCGACGCCGGCATCTACGGCATCGGCGAGGCTGGCATGTCCCTGCGCGGTCCGGCCGTCGCCGAAGTTTTAAATATGCTGGCATCCACTCTGGTGGGCGAGGATCCCCGCCGCATCGAGCATTTGTGGCAGGTGATGTACAGGGGCGGCTTTTTCCCCGGCGGCGGCATTCAGAGCGCCGCTGTGAGTGCCGTTGATATTGCCCTGTGGGACATTCTCGGCAAGGCCCTGGACGTACCGGTCTACCAGCTTCTGGGCGGCCACGTGCGCGATCGGGTAGTCTGCTATCCGCACAATGGCGACCCCCTGGATATCGACAACTTGCTCGAAAGCTGCAAAAAAACCCAGCGCGCCGGTTTCAAGTTCGTGCGCTGGGGACTGGTGGATCCAGCCGGAGAAGAGCTGCTGGAGCCGACCCGCGCGGTGCGCTACGGCATCGAGCAAGTCGCCACCGTGCGCCGCGAACTGGGCGAGGACATAGAGATCCTGGTGGACGTGCACACCCGCTTGGACCCGGCTGCCGCCATCCAGTTCTGCCGCGGCGTCGAGCCCTATCGTCCCTTCTTCATCGAGGACCCGATCCGCAGCGAAAGCGCCGACAGCCTGCGCCAGGTGCGCCAGCACACCTCGGTGCCCCTGGCCGTGGGCGAGCAATGGACCGACAAATGGGCCTTTCGCCAGGTCATTGAAGAGGAGTTGATGGACTATTGCCGCCTCGATGTTTGCATCGCCGGCGGCCTCAGCGAGGCGCGCAAAATCGCTGGCTGGTGTGAGGCCCACTACATCCACCTGGCACCGCACAATCCGCTGGGCCCGGTGGCCACGGCCGCCTCCCTGCACCTGTGCCTGGCATCGCCGCTGGTGGGAGTACAGGAATGCCCACGCCCTCCCGGCACCACCCACACCGATGTCTTCCCGGTGCAGGTCCCCTTTGCCGAAGGCCACCTGCTGCCCCCCGAGCGCCCGGGGCTGGGGGTGGAATTCGACGAGGCGGCGGCGGCCCGGGATAAACCCTTGCCGCGACCAGGCGTCGGCCTGTGGCGCGACGACGGCTCCTATACCAACTGGTA
>CAXFTV010000086.1:0-6734 GCA_964005845.1 uncultured bacterium | reverse complement strand
TTGGCTTTTTCAATACAAAGGACGATGGCCAAACGAGGATTCTGACGCGCGGATGTTGTCTTGCCTTGGGCAATTTCTGTCCTGCGATCGCTCCGGCTCGAGTTCCCAATGGATTGGCCGGCCCTTTGGTTTCAACGGTCCCGTTTTGCCGCTTTAATTAATCGTTTAAGGAGAAGAGATAAATGGATTTAAAAGAGATTCGCAGGGATATCCCGGCGCTCAAAAACTACACCTGGTTCCAAAACGGCGGGGTGAGTGTGACGCCAAATCCGATCGGCGCCGAACACGCTCGCCTGATGCAGGAGCTGTTGGAGCGCGGCCCCATGCACATCGTCTATCCGGACGAGGAATATCCCCGGCGGCGCCAGAGTATGGAAAGGCTGGCGCGTTTTTTTTCCGTCGACCCTGGTGAACTGGCTCTTATGCGCGGGGTCAGCGAGGGGTATCAGACCATCATCCGGGGGAGAAAGTGGCAGCGAGGGGATCAGATCATCCTCACTGCTAACGAAGAGGCAGCACTGCTCTTGCCCTCGCTGCATCTGCGCGATTTATACGGGGTAGAAGTCTTCAAGGTGCCGCTGGTGGACGATGTCGAAGGACAGATCGCGGCGGTGGAGGAACTGGTCACCGAACGCACCCGCCTGATCGGCCTCAGCCATGTGACTACGGACCTGGGGTTTCGGCTGCCGGTGCGGCAAATCTGCGAACTGGCGCGGCAGCGCGGCATCGATACCTTCCTGGATCTGGCGCATTCGATCGGGCTCTACGATATACCGCTGCGGGAACTGGGCTGCGATTTTGCCGGCCTGCTCTCCTACAAATGGATGTACTCGCCCTACGCCGCCGGAGCCCTCTATATCCGCAAAGAGCGGATCCCCGATGTCCAGGTGACTTATGCCGGGGGCCGCGGCGAGAAGTGGCTGGACTTCGTCAACGATCGTTTTGAATTGCACGACACCGCCGAACGCTTCCAGTTCGGCCCCTGGTCATGGCCCCTGGTCCATACCTGGGCTTTTGCTGCCGACTATCTAAGTAATATCGGCCTGGAGGCGATCTGGTCGCGCACTGCCGCCCTTACCAGCAGACTCAAGCAGGGGTTAAAAGAAATCCCTGGCTGTCGAATTCTGACGCCGGAGTCGCCGCAGCTATCCGCCGCTCTGGTCAGTTTTGCCATAGAGGGCTATAGTGGCAAGGATCTGACCCTTGCCCTGCGCGAGCGCTGGAAGATCATCGTCAAACCGCTGATGCACGGCGGCGATGGCCTGCGCGCCAGCGTGACTTTCTTTCAGCTGGAGGAAGAAATTGACGAGTTGCTGGAACGCCTGGGACAACTGGTGAGTGAGAGGGGTTAGCAGAGATGGAAATACCGGATGTCCGGATCGAACATTTCCACCGCAATGGTTTTTTCTTTATTCCCAATCCTCTGGGAGTGGAGAATATGTGCCAACTTGAAAAGCGTCAGCGCCAGGTCGAGCCCGAGTGGGAAAAGAGTGCTTGGCCCCCGGGGTTCAACAGGATGGCCTGTCAATTTTTTTTGCTCGGCGAAGTCGTACTGCAACTGGTCGAAGAGCCGGCTCTGGTGGACCTGGCCCGGCGTTTACTGGATTGCCGGGAGGTCCACGTCGGCGCTTGCGGCATCGGCGATGCCTCTGGCATATTGGCCGAGGATGGCCGTCCCCAGCGCCAGGTCCATTGGCATGTCGATGGTTCTCCCGCGTTAAAACAGGTTTCACTGCGCACCGCCCTGGACCGGCACGATGCGGAAAATGGCCCTCTGCGGGTCCTGCCCGGCAGCCATTTGCGTCCCAATAAAGAAGTGGAGGAAGAGCTTTTGCAGGTGGAGCTGGCCACGGGACAGCACGACGAACACCCGAAACACTTTTTCGCTGCCCACCCGCACGAGGTGGAAATAAAATTGGAACCGCGCTGGACTCTGGTATGGACCCCGAGCTGCTGGCATGCCACTGGTGTGAAAAGCGCTCCCGGGCCGCGTCGGGCCATAAGCTGGAACTACTTTCCGGCGGGGGGACGCAAACGCGATGTCGAAGCACTAAAATACATTTTTGCCGACGAATGGGAGAGCTGGACTTTGGAGCGCAAAGATTTGTGGGGGCTGACGAATTGATCGAAATAGAAATACCTGGTTACCAGAAGTTAGAGCTCGAGCATCTCGTGCTCGATTACAACGGCACCTTGGCCTGCGACGGCGAACTGCTCGAGGGGGTAGGCCAGCGCTTGCAGGCATTGAGCCAGCAGTTGCAAATTCACGTGGTTACTGCCGATACCTTCGGCAAAGTTAGAGAGCAGATGGCGGGGCTAGCTTGCCAGGTGGTCGTGCTTCCGCTAGAAAATCAAGCTGCCGGCAAGTTGAATTATATCACTGAGCTTGGCGTGGAAAATAGTGTCTGCATGGGCAATGGCCGCAACGATCGGCTCATGCTCGAGGCCGCAGCTCTGGGCGTTGTGCTCGTGCAGGAGGAAGGGGCCGCAGTGGCGACGTTAATGGCTGCGGATGTGGTGTGCCCCGACGTTCGGGCGGCGCTGGATTTGCTGGTTGAGCCCTTGCGCCTGGTTGCTACATTGCGTTCGTAAATTAGAGAAAGAAATCGATAAAAGGAGATTGGCATGAGTCGGCGAGAAGCTATTCAGAGCGAACATTCGGTCAAGCGCTCCATGGAGGTGTACGAAAGGGCCAAAGAGATCATCCCGGGTACTACCCAGCTGCTCAGTCGCCGACCCACCAGGTCGGCTCTCGGGGTCAGTCCCATTTATGCCGAGCGTGCCAGCGGGTGTCGCATATGGGATGTAGATGGCAATGAATATGTAGATTGGCAGAGCGCCGTGGGCCCCATCATTCTGGGTTATGCCGATCCGGTGGTAGACGAGGCCGTGCGGCAGCAGATCGCCCGGGGTTCGATCTACACCATCGTACAGGAAAACGCCGTGGAACTGGCCGAGGAATTGGTGCGTCTGATTCCCTCGGCCGAGATGGTGCGCTTTGTCAAAGGCGGTGGAGAGGCCTGCACCGTGTCGGTGCGCATCGCCCGCGGCGTGAGTGGCAAGGACAAGGTGCTGTTCTGCGGCTATCATGGCTGGCACGACTGGTACCTGGCGGCTAATATAGGGGCTGAAAGGCTGGGGGGGCATCTGTTGCCGGGCATAGAACCAATAGGCGTGCCCCGGGCTTTGGAAGGGACGGCCATGCCCTTCGAATACGGCAACCTGAATATGCTGGAAGACCTGCTCAAGCAGCACGAGGGTGAGATCGCCTGTATCATCATGGAGCCCATGCGCACGGAATTGCCGCCTGCGGGCTACTTGGAAGGGGTGCGCGAACTGGCCACGCGCCACGATGTGGTGCTGATTTTCGACGAAGTTTCCAGCGGTTTTCGGATTGCTTTGGGCGGCGTGCAGGAATACACCGGGGTAGTGCCCGATATTTCGGTTTTTGCCAAAGCTATTTCAAACGGTTACCCGATGGGTGCCGTAGTGGGGCGGCGGCAGTTCATGGAGCCGGCGGCGCGCATGTTTATTTCAAGTGCCTACTGGGATGACAATATCGGGGTGGCGGCGGCCCTGGCGACTTTGAAGGAATTGCAGCGGCGCGACGCCGTGAGCCATTTTGAGCAGCTGGGTGCTTCGTTCAAGGCGCGGATCAATCGGGTGGCCCGGGAGGTGGGACTGGAAGCTGAATGCACCGGCGTGGCAGCGCATCCAGGCATTCAGATCAAAGTGGAGGATCCGCTGGCGGCGAAAACAGTAAACACCCTTTTTATTCAAGAAAATGCGCGGCGGGGCGTGATCTTGCCGCCTGGCTTCTTCTTTAACTGCGCCCACGACGACGAAGCGCTGGATATTACCGAAGAGGCGGTTCGCGGCAGCTTTGCCCTTATCAAAGAGGGCCTGGAAGGCAATTGTCTGCGCGAATTGCTGGAGGTGCCGCCGCAGGACGACCTGTTCCGCCGCCTGGTGCGCTAGAAAATCCGGCGGGAGATTACGCGCTTTTCTAGCGTGGCTCTGCAAAATTAAAGGTCGATCTCAACTTCGACGGTGGCGGCGGCCTCGTGGATCTGCCGGTAGGTTTCCTCGTCTATGACCAGGCCCTCGGCTTCTTTCTGGCGACGTAGGCGGTATTCGAGTTCGCCGGGCAGGGCAATTTCGTCGAAACCGGGCAGGAGCCGGGAGCTTTTCAAGAAATCGATGAAGGAATCGACCTCCTGGTGGAAGCGCTCAGGTCCGGTGAAGGCGGCGATATCCAGGGCCATGATAAAGACGCCATTTCTGCCGCCCATGGAGTCGGGGTCGCTGCTGCAGCCGGCGCCGCCCAGGGCGCCCGAGAGGATGTCCACTACCACGCCGAGGGCATAGCCCTTGTGAGCTGCAATCCCGCCAAAGGGCAGGATGGCGCCGCGCGGGGGGCCGTAGAAGGCCTCCGGGTCGGTAGTGGGATTGCCCTGGCCATCTATGGCCCAGCCTGCCGGAATGCTTTCGCCCTGGTTGCGCTTGACGCGGATTTTACCCTCGGCTACCACACTCGAGGTCATGTCTACCACGATGGGAAAATCACCGCCGGTGGGTATGCCTACGGCAATGGGGTTGGGCGACATGCGCCGGTCCATGCCGCCGAAGGGGGGCTGCCACAGGCCGACGCCGTGGTTGTTGCACATAACGATCCCGATCATATCCTGGGCCGCGGCCCTTTCCACGTATTCTCCGAGGCGGCCGATATGGCTGCTGTTGAATAATTCTACCACGCCGACGGAGCGCGCGCTGGCTTTGTCAAGGGCCAGTTGCATGGCCTGGTGGCAGACGGTTTGGCCAAATCCCCAGCCACCGTCGACCACGGCTGAGGCATCTGCTTCGCGCACAATTTGAATTTGCTGGCCGGCTTTAAAGCGGCCGTTGCGCAAGAACTCGATGTACTGGATCAGGCGAATGACGCCGTGTGAGTCATGGCCCATGAGATTGGCCAGCAGCAGCGAGTGGGCTACCTGGCGCGCTTCTCCTGCGTCGACGCCGGCCCCAACCAGGATGCTGGCGCATGCTTTTTCCAGGTGATCTGCTTTTAAAAGTGGCATGGGATCTCCGTTTCTTGCGGTTATTTGTTGATTCAGTTTTTTTGCTGAAGGTGTATGGAGGTGGGGAGGAGGTAGTGTCTTTGTTTTGTTGCGCCCGGTTTTTAGATGCGCGCCTTTCATGGGGGGCAGCCACAGGTGGAAGCGCAAAGTTCGCCAGAGTACTTTAGGTTATTCCCAACCAGGCCACCTCCAGAAAAAAGCCGGCAAAACCTCTTCCCGGCCGCTATTGCGTTTTTCGTATGTATTCAGCGATCCTATGAAGGTGCCAAAATAGGGGGGAGATTCCCATATGTCAACCACAGGGGCATGTTGACACAGATGGGGAGTGCTATTAGTTATTGAGCTTTTGAAGACTGATTTTTTGCCACCGACCGAGGAGAATTTAAATATGGAAAAATTCGCTCCATTCAATTTCAGTAAAGAAGAAATGATCGAATATACCCCCGAATGGAAAGGGGAGCGCTTCGAGGACGGTCGTCCCAGGGTAGCCGACGATATCATCGAAAGGATGAGGAACGTCACTATTACGCAGGCGTGGGGGACGCTGGGGGGCGAGGGCTATAACTGGCAATACGAGGGCGGCTGGCAGAGCACCCACCCGGGAGAAGTGCTGGTAGGCCGTGCGGTAACGGCTATGTACATGCCCCGGCGGCCGGTGCTGCGCAGAATAATGGAGGAAAAAGGGGCCCGTGCCGGTTGTGTCGGCGACCAGATTTCCTGGCCTATCGATATGCTCGTGCAGGGAGATGTTTACGTGGCCGATATTTACGGCAAGATCGAGCAAGGGCCGGTTATCGGCGACAATCTGGCCACGGCGATCTATGCCAATTCCGGCAATGGCGTGGTCCACAACGGTGCGGTCAGGGATTTAGAGGGCATTGAGGAAATGCCGGGTTTTGCCAGTTTCGTGCGCGGCTGGCACCCTTCATACGCCTCGCCCACGATTATGCTGCTGGGAATCAATACACCCATCCGCATGGGCCAGGCCACGGTGATGCCGGGGGATGTAGTGCTGGGCAAGCGGGAAGGGGTTGTTTTTATACCGCCGCACCTGGCCGAGAAAGTGGTGAAGACAGCGGAAATCGTCCATTTGCGCGATGCCTTCGGCAAGACCAGGCTCAGTGAGGGCATATACACCCCGGGTCAGATAGATACCCGTTGGAGCGATGATATAGAAAAGGATTTTTCGCAGTGGCTCGAGGACCACATGGACGAATTGACCGTGCCCAGAGAAGCCATACAGGAGTTGCTGAAAGAGCGCACCTGGTGAGGCGCAGGGGAAGGAGATTATGAGTCTTACACCCGAGCAAATACAGCACTTCAGCCAAGAAGGTTATCTGGTTTTTCCGGGCCTCCTAAAGGGCGAAAAATTAGCGCGCTACAAAGAGCTCCTCGACGAGTTGGTCGAGCGCGCCAGGTCCATGCCGGAGCCGCAGGGCAATTTCGCCCTGCAGCCAGATAGTGAGGGCAGTCCGATTCCGGGAAGATTGTTCAAGGTGCAGGGAGTATGCGTCGTTGAAAAGCGCCTGTTGGCACTGGCGCGCGAGCCGGAAATCGTCGATCGCGTAGCCGCGCTGATCGGACCCCAGTTGCACATGTTCGGCTCAAAGTTCTTTCCCATGCTGCCCCGCGGCGGCACTTCCACCGGCTGGCACC
>CAXFTV010000085.1:0-11438 GCA_964005845.1 uncultured bacterium | reverse complement strand
CCCCCAAAGTGTGCCCCAGGACCACCCCAGATCTCAAAAACATTTGTTTTCTAGCTAGAAAATCAATGGTTTTGGACCGCTGGAGCTCTGGTCCCAGATCGGTCAGATTCGTCAGCGTTTTTACGAAGGTGCAGTGGTAGAGGTCGCCGTAGATATAGCTGTCGAAACCGGGCTGTCCACCGCGATGGAAGCCGAATTCATAGGCTTTGTTGGGCTCGTAATCCGGCTCGCGGCGATTGATGATGACAGCCGATTCATCCAGCCGCACCTTGCCACCCACGGCCTCCTCTGCCAGGGCGACCAGGCGCGGATGAGTGAGATGCTGGAAGATGCGCGGGTCGGACTGCAGCAAATGCTGAAAGGACCAGTAGTGCGGCTCGCAGCGATCGGCATGGCACCCGTTGAGATTGAAATTCAAGGGGTCGCCCGAGTCCGCAAAGGTGCGCCGCAAATCTAAAATGGCATCTTTGGTCTGCTGGATTTCGTCCAGTGTAAGGGTGTTTTCGACCACCACGTAGCCGTTGACTTCAAAAAAAAGCCGCTGACCCGGCGTCAATGCCGGGAAGGGGCTTAAAGCGATATTTACCTTGTGTCCACTGGACATTTCCAAGTCTCCTTGTGGCAGGACTCCAGGCTCTAACCAACTGCGGCGAATGGCCCGGAAGTATAGCAACTACCAAAGCTTTATGTCAACGTTTGGGGGGCCCTGGCCGGTATCTCAAGGATAATATTGAGGTACCAGATCAGCGGCTTTTTCACCGAGTTGGAGGAGGCCATCGACCATGCCCCGAATGCGTGCACTGCCGCTGTTGACAAACGATGCGTGCGGCTCGAAGGCATAGGGGGAATATTTGTACAGGGAGGCCAGCTGGGCATCCGCAGCAGGGCGGGCGGCGTATTTTAAGGCGATATAGCAGCGCTTCGGCATCTTGCCGTAGACCCCGTGAAAAAGGCTCTGACTGAACACCGCCGCATCGCCGGGCCGCGTCTCCAGGGCGCAACAGGGCACTTCGGCTCCGCACTGATCGAAGAACCTGGGATTCGGCTGCCCGTGTACCGCCTGAAAGGGGTAGAGCGCGCTGTGCAGGGGCTCGCGCTGGGAACCCGGAATGACCCGCAGGGCCCCCTCCTCTTTCTTCATCGCCGAGAGGTATAGCATGATCTTGATGCGCCGGTAGTCCAGCTCTTTGGGCCCCGGGCGGTCGGCGTGCCAGTCGTGTGCCGGCCCGGGAGCGATGGCGTTATTGCCCTCCGAACCGGACCAGATGAAGCCCTTGCCCAGCAGTTGTTCCATGGGCGCGTAGAGGCGGTCGTCCGCGGCCAGCCAGGCCAGCGCCGGACTGAGTTCGATAAAGGGAGCCACGCCCAGATCGGTCGCCGCTGGATCGCGCTGCAGTGCTGCGGCCCATAGCTCGTTGGCGGCGCTGCCGATTTGCTCCATTTCCCGCGTTTTGAAAGCCTGCCGCAGAATGAGAAAGCCGAAGGTTTCGAAGTGCACTATCTGCTCCTGAGTCAACATGGCGGGTCTCCTCTTTCGGGCAATTCCAATTAAATCTCCATATCATTGCGTTTGGCCAGCCTCTCCCCGGTTTCGCTATCGTAGTCGCCGCCACGCCAGCGGTAGGGACGCGGGTAGAGCGTCAGGGAGCGGTCTTCAAGCGGCAGCTTGAGCGGCACGCTGCCCCGTTTGGCGGATTCGTGGGAGGCAATGGCCACTTCGAGCGCCTGGCGTAGATCGCGTCCGGAAATCCATAGTTCACTGCCGCTTTCCACCGCCCGCAACAGAGAGTGGATCGAACCCCACAAGTGTTCCGTTTCTGGATAGCCGTGAGGGGTAAATTCCACCTGCTGCTTGATGCGGCGACCGCGCGCGTCCAGCCCCTGATAGATTTCGGGTTTGTTCCAGCCGGTTTTTATGCGCGCATCGGCCGTGCTCAGCTCCACCAGGGCCGACTCCTCGGTGCCGACATCGAATACCGGGCAGTGCAGGCCGTTGCTGAGCTTGAAATGGGCATTAAAAGCAACCTGCCAGTCGCAGTCGGTTTCGAGTTTATCGATGGGTTCGGCCCAGGCCGTGACTTCTTCGACCTCGGCCCCCGTCATCAAGCGCAGGACCGACACGGTGTGACAACCGGAACCGGAGATCTCGCCGCTCCAACCGTGCACGCTGACTCCGGTAATTCGACCGTAACGGCCCTCGCGCACCCAGCCGGCCACCTCTTGAGTCTCGGGGTAGGCCCGGATCAGGGCACCGCCGGCGAGAATGGCCCCCCGCTGGGCGCAGACCTCGACCATGCGATCGGCAACGGCCAGGGTGGCGGCGCTCGGTTTGTCCGTGGATATACCTTTAACCCCGGCCTCGGCGCAGGCGATGACCGGTTCGGCGTAGTATTGGGTCGGCGTGACCACGGCGGCAATGTCAGGGACCAGTTGGCGCAGCAGCGCCTCGGTATCGGGAAAGAGCGCCGTGACGCCAAATTTTTCGCCGACCCATTTAAGCCGCTCCGGGTGGGGTTCGACGAAGGCGACCAACTCGACGTTGGGCAGGGCAGCGTAAATACTGGCGTAGACCTGACCCAGGCGCCCCAGGCCAATAATGGCGACCCGGTGTTTTGTCTCACTCATGGTTTTCTCCTGCTGTCTGGAAGCGCATTTCGGCCTCGATTCTCTCCTGCAGTTCGACGGTTCGTTCCACCTGCTTCATAAATGCGATTGAATCGCGCAGCAGGGATTTCCAGTCGGGTTTTACGGGTACGCTGTCAAGGGCGAGATAGCCCTGGTAATTTATCGCCTGCAGCGTGCGCACAACATCGTAAAAATCGATGTGGCCCGTGCCCGGAGCCTGGCGATTGCTATCGGCCAGGTGGATGTGCATGAGCTTGTCACCGGCCAGGCGCAATGCTTCGGTCACCGGGCCGTCCTCGATGTTGAGGTGAAAAAAGTCGGCCATAACCCCCAAACCGCAACCCACTTCATCGGCTACGCTGCGGGCTTCGACCAGACAGTTTAAAAAACCGCAGATGCCCTCGAAACGATTGATCGGCTCGATCGCAATCGGCACATTGCGGGGCCGTGCATAGGTGCAAATTTCAAGAGCGGATTTAACGAAGTTGCGGCGCAACTCGGCACGCGGTGTGGAAGCCAGGGGGTATTCCATTTTTTCCGCTGCGGCGTCGATCTCGAGCATGGGCGGCACCGCGAAAGTCGCGGCCAGATCAATACATTTCAAGGTGTATTCAACCGCGTGGCGGCGACGGGTCTCGTCGCTTGAGGCCAGATTGCGTTCTTCCCCCGCATGCCAGGCTCCCCAGGCACAGATCAGCGCCGGAATCTCGAGCCCCAGTTCCTGGGCCACGCCGCAAACTTCGGCAAACTTGTCGGCGGGAATCTTATCGGGTTCGGCATCGACATCGACCCCATCGTAGCCTGCTGCGGCAATGGGTTCCAGCACTTCTCTGGGCGTCTTCCACACATCCGCGCCATCGGTGGCCAGGGTGCACAGAATTACGGAGTACTTGTTGGGCATTGGCAATTCTCCTGTTTAATGATTTGCATTGCAAATCCGCAATTGTCTCTCAACCAAAGAAGATGCCCCCTAGGCCACTGTTTTGCATGCCCATGAAATAGTCGATGACGACCCAGAACCCCCCGACCACCGCCTCGCCGAGAATCAGCCCTAGAAAGAAGGGCTTCAAATTGTTGAAAAGGCGCACGCCGCCGTATTTGAGAATTGCGCTTTTGAAAATCCAGGCCACAAAGACATTGAACCACATGCCGCCAAAAACGCAACTGACCGGAAAACCCAGGGGATGGAAGGGCCACCACACCAGGCGGTGCTGCGCCAGCATCAGGCCGCTCATGATGGCGGCTCCCAGGCCCGTGTGCAGCCAGCCCCGCAGATTGGCCGTAGAGGGGCTGTCGATCCCCTTCTCCATGAACCAGTAGGGATACTGCGAAACGTTGTTGAAGTAGAAGCTGGACAGATTGATGGCCCCGTGCTCGTAGCTCAGGTAGATAATTAGCCCCGTGGAAACCGCCAAAGTCAGCACGATGACGGCAACAATGCCCCCGAATAATCGCCGCAGCTGCGGCAACTTCACTTCGGTAATGAGCTTCAGGCCATTGGCACAGGCGCTCATCAGCAAGATCAGCGTATCCACGCTCCAGGCATAGCTCAGAGCCAGTCCCGCCATCCCCCGCGGTCCCAGCGCGGACGAACCGACGCCGGAAATGACGAAATCCGGCCCGTTGATCGGCGGAAACATCGAGGCGACCCCACCCTGGGCCACGACCCGGGTGATGGTCATGAATACGACAAAGGCCCCAAAGAGCAATAGCGGCACCAGCAGCAGCGGAATACCACTCCACCACAGCCACGCCCCCAGCAGCAGAAAACCAGCGCCGGCGCCGCCAACTGCCATCCTATAGGACATGATTTCGTCCGCGTCCTGCACCGCTGCATCGTTGTAGAAAGCCTTGCGCATCACGGCTTGCAAGTGGGCCCGTCCCAGCCACAAAGAGCCCAGTACCAGGACGATCATGCCGCCCATGGCCTGGTGAATAATTGCCGGATCGGTATACTGGCTGTACACCCCCATGGCCTCTTCGCGTTCCCCCCATCCCAGCAGTCCCCAAAAACCGCGTTGCACCGTATTCAAGAGGTAGAACAGACATAGCCCCAGCGCCACGTTCGGCGGAATAAAGTAGGAAAAGCCAACCATAGAGCAGTTGATTCCCAGGCCAATTCCGGCCATGCCGCGAAATAGCGGGATATGCCCCAGCGCCAGACTGACGGAGGGCACCACCGCCAGGTAGTTGTGCAGCGCATTTATAGAACCCAGCACAAAGGGAATTGCAAAGCCCAGCCACATCAGCCCACTGCCGAACAAGGGTTTGCCGATGGCCCCTCGCCGCTCCTCCCCCAGCATCGCCAGGGGGAGCTGGACCATGGGGTAGGAAAGGCGCTCGTACTCCACCCATTGGCGCCGCACGATCACCATCAGGCACACCATTACTATAAAGAGCGCCAGGCCGAATACGCCCCAGTAAAAGAGGGGCATAAACCAGCTCTCCCAGGGCACGGAACCGGTCGGGCTACCTTCGTAGAAGTGCCAGATTGCCTCGCGGCTTTGCGGCAGGGCCCACTCCGGCAGGTGGGGCTGCACGACCTCATCCCAGTTGTTTTCGGGCGTGGCGTAATAAAAAGCCCCGGTGATTACCGGCAGCAACTGGGCCGAAAACCCGCGTCCCGTCAGGGTATTGGCCAGCAGCATCAGGAAGTAGGCGACGGCCAGCTCGCCGGCCTGCAGGGCCAGGCGGGGGTGTACAAAGCGCAGCAGCACATTGATGATGGCTACCAGCACGAAAAAGAGAAAAAGGGCTGCGGGCGTCCAGTTCCAGGTGGCCAGGCCCGAGCCCTTGATGATCATGTCGTTGTAGGTCGACCCCAGGGCCATGCAGAACGCCCCGGCCAATCCGACGAATAGCGCCTTGGCGGTGCAGCCCCTGGCAGCGCTTCCCTCATTGGCCCAAAGGCCCGGGGCAGCAGTAGCCGAGATCCCCGCATAGCGTTCCCTGCTTGCGTCGTTCATTGGCCCCGGCGCCACAACTCCTCGCAGTTATAGCGCGGCTCAAAACCCAGGATCTTCCTGGCTTTATCGATCGGGAAACGCTCCCCCGGACGCTGGTGGAAGATATGGAAGACTTCGAAAGGGCTGGGGAGGGGGCGAGTCAGCGCCAGGCCATAGGCCTGGGCGATATCGCGGCGCTCCACACAGGAGGAAGGAATGGGGTGCAGGTCCGGCGCCGCCGACTCCCGCCCGGATTCCTCCAGCGTAAACACGCCGCCGAAGCGGATCACCGCTATGGACAGGGGATGGACCCGGGCGAAGCTGCGGCACACCTCTTCGGCCAGCGTTTTACCCAGCGTATAACCACCGACGCCCGGACGCGGTAACTCCTCTTCGGTGAGCCGCCAGTTATCCCAGCTCGGACCGGTGATGTTGATTGTACTCTGAAAGACGACGCGTTGGATCCCTCTTTCCACAGCCGCCCTGAGCAACTGAAAAACACCGCGCACCCCGGCGCCCAAATCCGTATTCTCGCCCGGTGCAAACCCTTCGTACTTGCCCATGGGCCAGGCCAGATGGGCCACTCCATCCACCCCATCCATGGCCTCGTAGAGATCCTCGTACGAGTTCATATCGATTATCCGGGAGTCGCTCAAACCATCCATGGGACGCATGTCGACGCCGCGGACCTGGTGCTGCTGGCCCAGATCCCGGGCCACTATGCTGCCGATATACCCGGCCGCGCCGGTAACCAGAACTTTCATGCTCTATTCTCCTTGCGCCAGGCGTCGAAGTTTTGCCGCGGATGAAAGCCGAACTGGCCGGATTTGATCTTGAGCAGCGAATAGGGCGAAGCGGGCACATCGGCCGCCAGGTTGTACAAACCCCAGTTGACCAATCCATCGAATTCGTCGAGCTCGAGAGCCCGCACGATGGCCTCTACCGCATCGGTGGTATCGAGCCAGGCGGGATCAAATTCAGCTGCGGCAGGCAACCCGCCGGCAGCGACCAGTTTACCCAGGCGCAAAGTCAGCACCAGGCCTTTTTTGAGACGGGCAAACTCGCGCCCAATCAACTCGCTCAAATAAACCGACTGCTGGTACGCAGTGGTATCCGGCAGCGGAATAAAATCCTCGGAAACCATCACGCTGGCATCGTAGCCAGCAAAAATGCACAGATCGCTGACCTGGATCACGCGCCGCACTCCGGCGTCCATAGCCGCCTGCATTAGATTCCAGGTGCCCTTGAGCCGAGTATCCAGAATGCGGGTTTCGTTCTCCGCCCCGGAAAGCTCGTCCCGCCATGCTGCGCAGGCCAGGTGGATAACCACTTCCACATCGGCACACAAGCGCTGCACATCTTCTATCTCTAGGACATCCACCTGCTCCATGCCTGCCGTACCTCCCACCAGATCGGAGGGAAAAACCTCGTGCAGGGCCGCCAGTTTCGGCGTCAAAATCCGCCCCAGGAAACCGGCTGCACCGGTTATGGCTATTTTCATGTTTTTTTCCCTATTTTTAGGCTGGTCGATAATCTCCGCCAGCGGGACAAAGGATACCCCGAACCCGTCAGCCAGACATTTTTGCCACTCCCGCTCCAGAGCGCAAGCCCTATTCGCCCAGCCAAATATTTATCGATCACTGTCTGGCCCTCACCCCGGCTCCACAGTTGCGGCAAAAACTTTTCAGCGGCCCTGGCCAAATTGACCGCTGCCCAGCGCCGTGAGACTGCGGCGGCATTGCCGCACTAGAAGTCCCCAGCAAGCGGCGGGTAAATAGCACCCAGGCGCAGTACTCAGCGCAAAAGTGCAATCAGCTCCTCGTAGATCCCCGGCGCCGCCACGACAAGGTCATTGCCGCACAATTCCTCCGGCACCGCATCCGGGACCGCTGCCAGATGCCCGATGTGGGCACCCGCTTCACGCGCAATCAGCGCTGCCGCGGCAAAATCCCAGGGCTTGAGCGTCTCGTAAAATCCATCTAAGCGCCCCATTGCCACCCAGCACAGATCCGCCGCGACCGAGCCGACGCGACGGATATCGCGGCAATGCTCCAGCACCAGGGCCAAACGCTCCACCAGCGCCACCCGGGCCGCCGCATCGTACGGGAAACCCGTGCCAATTAAAGCCCGCCCCAGCTCTGTACAGGCGCCCACCCGAATGGGCTGTCCATTGAGCCAGGCACCGCAACCGCGCCGGGCACTGAAGGTCTCATCGAGAAAGGGGCAGCACACGACCCCGGCCCGTACCTGTCCCCCCTCGGCATAGGCAATAGACACCGCCACCTGGTGATGCTCATAGGCATAGTTGACGGTGCCGTCGATCGGATCGACGACCCACAAAGGAGCGCGTAGAACAGCGGGGGCGAGCAGCTCGGGCGAAGACTCTTCGGAAAGTATGTGGTGCTCGGGATAGGTCGTTTTAATCGCTTCGCAAATGAGTCGATCTGCTTTCAGATCGGCCGAGGTCAGCAGTTCGGCTCCATCCTTATAACTCAAATCCAGGGCCTGTGCCGAACGCTCGGCGGCGATCAGCGCGCCGGCGCGCCGAGCCAGGTCTTCGGCAAATTCAATTAGATCGCCCATCACTCTAAAGATGCACTCCCAGTTCCATCGGGTATGGCGACAAATTTTCCGGCCCCTCGGCGCCAATCAAATACATATTTTCCAATCGCACCCACACGCGCTTTGCGGGAATATAGGCCCCCGGCTCGACCGAGACTACATTGCCCACCTGCAAAGTGCCGCCGCGCTCTTTGTTGAGATCGGGCATCTGGTGCGCCCTCAGGCCCACATTGTGCCCGGCGTGATGGATTAGTCCGACAGCGGCCAGCTGCGGGTGTTCGCGTATATAGGCATCCATAGCCAGGGCGCATTCGCTGCCATCCTTGCCCGCTTGCAGATATTCGCCGACGCGGTCGTGAAAGCCCCGCAAATGGGCAAAGATCGACTGCTGCAGCGCACTCGGTTCACCCACCGCGAAAGTGCGACACAGATCGGCCCAGTAGCCCCGATAAACCGACCAGGCATCGATGACGTAGAGTTCGCCTTCTTCGAGCCGGCGAGCGCGCGCAAAACCGCCCATCTGGCCGCACTGGTAGTCGCCATCGTGGAAGACTTTCTCCCCCGCTTCAAGATGGGCCGCCCGTTGCGCCGCCGCCAGGACCTCGAGTTCGCTAACGCCGGGTGCAATGACTTCTTCCGCCGCCGCATAGGCAGCCATATCCACCCGCACTGCGGCGCGCAAAAGCTCGACCTCATCGGGATCCTTGATTTCCTGCATAGCGGCGAGCAGGCCGTCGACGGCAACCCATTCCGGCGCCCGTCCCAAGCCTTCCTCGAGCGCCAGCCCCAAACGCCTGGGCAGAAACTCGCTCTGCCAGCCCAAGCGCCCCGCCTCCAAACTGCGGGCGCGCAATGTTGCGGCAATCAGCGCACTGGCGACTTCGCGCAGGTCGGGAGAAATCGTGCCGCCAATATCGGCCTGGTACGTTGCGCACTCGTCGACGCAGGGCTCACCCGCGTCACCAGGTGCCACCAGCAGGGATTGCCCATCGGCGCCGAGCCAGAGCAGGACCGGCGGGCCGGGAAACTCTTCGGGAATGATCACTCCGGTAAAGTAATAGATCTCTTTGGGGTGAGTGAGCGCCACCGCATCGATTTGCAACTCGGCAAGCCGGGCGCACAGGCGCTCCTGCCGCGCCCGGCAACCTCGTTTACTCAGCATAGTATCTCCCATCTAATCTGCCGGCTCCACGGCCGCCGCCATCGACCCCTTGCTCTGGGCCAGGCGCCAATCGGCTCCGTAGCCGTGGATCTGACTGCGTTTGTGTTCGGCCTGTTCCCCGTTGCTCGTGAATACCTTCGCGCGCCCCCGCCGATCGACTTCCCGGGCCATATTCCACGCCCTCTCCCGCGCATGGCCAAAGAGGGCCATCAACATCTCGACCACGTACTCGTAGGTATGCTCCTCGTCGTCGAGCAGCACCACGTGGTAGCGCGGCATGAGCCGGGTGAGTTCGGCGCTATCGATCTGGTGCTCTTCCTCCTCTTTGGGAGGCGCTACTGGTGCCATGTTTTATACAGCGCGTCCAGCTATTCAATATCGTCGCCACCGCATCTTGGCCGACGAGGATTTTTGCGGCCCTCAAGAGAAATTATAAAAGGTCTTTTGGGACATCAGGTCAAGCCGCGACCTCCCAATCCCTCCTCTGGGGCACGGGCTCTGCTAGTGCGCTTGACAAGTTTGTGCCATTCTCATTTTACTAGTAACATAACTAGCGCATGTCCCATGTCACCAGGATGGAGAAATCAGCTTTGCAGAAATATCGCGCGGCCCTTATAGGCTGCAGCCGCATAGGCGGATTCATCGACAACGAGATTCCTCCCAGCGAGCAGATTGCCTATCCCCTGCCCTATTCCCACGCCGCCTGCTACGAAGCCTGTGAACGCACCGACCTGGTTGCCTGTTGCGATCTCCGCCAGGACATTATGAGCGAATTCGGCAAACGCTACCAGATTCCCGAACAGCGCCAGTACGCCGACTTCCGGGAACTGATAGACAGGGAAAAACCCGATATACTGAGCGCTGCCACACAGCCCGAGGAGCGTGCCGAAATTATCATCTACGCGGTCGAAAACGGGGTCAAGGCCATTTGGGCGGAGAAAGCGCTGTGCGCCAGCCTCGAAGACGCCGATGCAGTCGTAGAAGCAGTTGAACGCAATGGCGCCGTGCTAAACATGCATACCCAGAAACGCTTCGATCCCGGCTTTGCCCGCGCTAAAAAACTTATAGACAGCGGCGAACTTGGCGCCTTGAAAACCATGATCATCTACAACAACTACGCATTATGGGATGGATCAAGTCACTATTTCGACCTCGTCAAATGTCTTAATGACGACGCCCCGGTCGCCTGGATTCAGGGTCACCTGCCCGGTGGATCTAGCGGTTTCGCTCACGGCACCGATTACGATGAATTTGAGGGGAATATAGTCCCGGGCGACCCTTCCGCCCACGGTATTATCCAATTCCAAAACGGCGTTGTCGCCTACGCCTTGCTCTCGGGCCGAGGCCAGGACTACGACCTGGTGTGCGAACGCGGGACGATCTCGGCTATCGATGCAGGGCGCCTGTGGCAACTGCGCCGCTTGCAACCACCCGACGAGTACGGGAGCGAGAATAGCGAATTTGTCCCCTTTCCGGACTTTGAACGCAGCAGCCTGTCGCTGGGTTTGCTCGAAGATCTGGTCCACGCTCTCGATAGCGGCGCGCCGCCCAAAGGCGGCGTGCGCCTGGCGCGGGACATAACTGAAATGATCCTCGCCTTCATCGTTTCGCACCAGCGCGGCGGGGCGAAGGTAGACCTGCCGCTCATCGATATCAAATTGAGGCATCGGCGCCTGAAACCGCCGAAACGGCCGAGATACGAAAAGCGCTATCCGCGCCTGTCTACAAAGGGAGATAAGCACTGAATGGGCGAAAGCAATAAGGCCTCTTACGAGTTCAACATAGGTATGGCACTGCAATTCAATACCCCATTCCGCGATGCCCTGACCCTGGGACGCGAACTGGGGGCGAAATTCGGCTGGGTCGACCTCGATTTTGCGCTGGGCGAAGTGGGCGCTGGCGGCATTGACGGCATTGGCAAACTGGTCGCAGAACATGGCATCAAGTTAATGCTGCTCGGCAACGACGTGTTCTCGAGACTGTATTTGACCGATATCGACCTGGAAAGACCCCTGGACAATGCGGCTCTAAGCCGGGATCTGGACCGACTTGTCGCAGCCATGCAGGCAGCATCCCAACTGGGAGTTGACACAGTACTCGCGCACAGTTTCATGTGGCCCGGCAACTGGTCTTCATGGCCGATG
>CAXFTV010000084.1:0-15687 GCA_964005845.1 uncultured bacterium | reverse complement strand
TTGTACATCCTAAGTAAAGGACCAGAACGCCTCACATTTTTTAAGCATAACTATGGAGTGCGGCAGCGGTGATTGGAACAACATTGACAAAACGAGAAATCGCGCAGCACCTGAAGGCGCTCGGAGTGCAGCCTGCTATGACGCTGATGGTGCACTCGTCCCTGAGTGCCCTGGGCCAGGTCGAGGGCGGAGCGGACGCAGTAATTGATGCGCTGCTGGAGGTAATCGGACCGCAGGGTACGCTGCTCATGCCAACCCATCCGGCGCGCGACGGCCGCACCTTCGACCCGGACGCGATTCCTTCGGATATGGGCACCATCAGTGAAACTTTTCGGCAGCGGCGGGATGTTCGGCGCAGCCGCCATCCCTATCATCCAGTGGCAGCACTGGGTGCAGACGCCGCGCGCCTGCTGCACCAGCACGAATCGAGCGCCGCCCCCGATGGCAGCGCCACGCCCTATGGGCGACTGATCGCCGCGCAGGGCTTCGCGCTGCTCATCGGGTGCGATCTGGATACTCTGACCCTGCTGCATGCAATCGAAGCAAATCTGGATCTGCCCTATCTGCGCGAGCTAGAGATGCAATACGTCGATGCGAATGGAAAAGTACGGCACCTGGCAATCACCCGGTGCCCCGGTGGCCACCGCGGCGGCGTGCTCAAATTCGATCGCCTCCTGCGCGCCGAAGGGGCACTGGTTAGCGGACAAATAGGCAATGCCGTCTGCCGCTTGATAGATGCCTTCAGGGCAGCGGAAATCATGACCAGGGAACTGTCCACAGATCCCTGTTTCGCGCTGGATGAAAACCCCCATTGCGCCGACTGCGTGCGCTTTCGCGAGCGCGTCGCCGCGTCCGGAATGCGCCCATCAGCAGGATCCTATTCTACTGCAAAAGCAGCACTTGAGGACATCCTGGCCGAGAACTTCACCCTGACAGTAGCGCTCGTCTCGGCAACAGATTTCGCACCTCAGCTCGAGACCATCGCCAGCGCCGGCCTGCACTGCGTCGAACTGCCGCTCCAGTTGCTGAGAATGCAAGAAATCCGCACCTCCGGCCTCTCGATCGCCCTGGCCAGGACCACGTGGGAAGAGCTTCGCGCAACCCCCGACTGGGTAAATTGCATGTTGGAAGCACAATGCAGCTACCTGCGCGTCACCCCGCCGGAACGCGGTGCCGACCGCGAAACCTTCATCGTTGAGATGGGCACAATTGTGCGGGAGTGCGCCGCTCCAGGCATCACCGTGCTGCTCGCAAATGCAGCACACAGTATCGCCCCCACAGCCGATGCGCTCGCATACTTGATCGAGACCGTGAATTCGGGCGTTCTCGGAGCGAGTTACGATCCGGCCGCCCTTGCCCATCAGGGCGGCAGTCCGTTCTACGGCGAACTCTACAAAGGCCCGCTCCGCAAACACGTCCAGCACGTCGATTTTCTGGATGTGCTCGGCGGATCAGGCGAGCAGGTCGCGCCGGGTTATGGCAACTCCGAACTCGTTGAGATCCTGTCAAATTTGCGCTGCCGCAGTTACCGCGGTCTCATTTGCCTCTGGCCGCTGCCAACGCCGCAGGGAGGTCTCGAAGTAGCGCTGGAAAGATTTCAAACCATCATGGGCAGCATTTGAATATCGGAAGCGCATGCAGCCATGACCAGACCTGCTGACGATCCACTCTTTCCCACTATGGTAGTGGGCAGTCTGCCGCGGCCCCAAGAGGTAGTGGAAGTGATCCGACGACGCACTCGCGGCCAGATCGATGCAGAGGAAGCCGATCGCCTGCTGGACGACGCCGTCCTCGAAGCCATCCGCCTGCAGGAGCAGGCCGGCCTGGACTATATTTCCGATGGAGAATGGCGCCGCGAAAACTACGCCCGCGTCGTCGCCGACAAAGTCGCTGGCTTCAGGCGCGAAGCCATCCAGCGGGGTCCCCTGGAATTGCAAGCCGTCGTCATCGACCGCATCGAAGCACGAGGCCCCATCGTCTGCTCCGAGGCCGAGTTCCTGCGCCGCAATAGCACCCGCAAGATCCTCGTCGCCCTGCCCTCCCCCGCCACAATTGCCGATCTCATGTGGCACCCGGAACGCTCCGCCCAAGCCTATCCCAGGCGCGATGATTTCATGGAGGCGTGCATACCGATCATTCGCGCCGAGTTAATTGCTTTGTGTCACCTGGGCGTCAATGCCGTCCAACTCGACGAACCGCTGTTGTCGCGACTCGCCAATCCCGCTCTCTACTCCCTGGATCCGACTGCCCTCGAGTCGGTAGTCGAGCGTTCGGTACATACCATTAACGCAGCGGTAGAGGGGCTCGATGCCTTTACCAGCGTCCATCTGTGCCACGCCCATGGCGAAAACCGCTTCGCTTCCGGCAGCGAAGATCTGATGCAGCGTGCCGTGCAGGGAATGCGGGTGGATCGACTGGCGATGGAATTCAACAGCCCGGTGGCGCAAAAGCTGCAGTCGCTGGAAGATTTCCCGGGCGACAAACTCCTGGGGCTAGGCGTCATCAATCCTGGCAGCAAACAGATAGAAAGCGCCGAACTAGTCGTCCAACGGGCACGCAAAGCACTGTGCTTTGTCCGCCGGGAGCAGTTAGTTCTCAACCCCGACTGCGGCTTTGCGACCACGGCGAACGATTCCACAGATCTCGTCCTAGTCCGCCGAAAACTCGCGGCCATGTGCGCAGGCGCCCACTTGTTGCGCGCGGCGGCACCCGCCTATTTTTCCTGAAATCAGTGCGGTCTTTCAGCGGGCCTGGCAGTCAAAATGATAGGCCTGAAAAACTCGACACGCGCGACAACACCCGCACGCGCGCTGCCCCTCAACTTGTCTGGACCGCAGCACGGTACATTTGGAAAACCGCCCGTACCGGTCTCGGGGGCCCAGTCGAGTGCTGCGGTGAGCGAAAGGTCGGGCAGAGCATCGGTATAGAGTCCGATTTTCTTGCGTTGCTCATCTTCCGTATAAAGATCATCTTGGTAGTATTCGGAAACTAAAAATTCCACAGTGGCCCAGCAGCAATAACATCCACCTGGAGGACTATCTATGAGTAATCTACAATCCGTATATCGCGTCGGCATAATCGGCGGTGGCCGCATGGGGACCAACCACGCACGGGGGTACCACCTGCATTCGCGCACCCAAGTTGCGGCCGTTGCCGACACCGACCAGGAAAACCTGGAGCTATTCTGCGAGCGCTTCGGTGTGCCCGGCTATTCATCCTATGAAGAGATGCTGGAGCGAGAGCAAATCGATATCTCGGCACCGGTATTGCCAGTCAAGGCCAACTGCGACGCAATCGTTGCATCCGCCGAGGCCGGTGTCAAAGCGATCTTCTCCGAGAAACCCCTGGCCGCCTGTCTGGCCGATGCCGACCGGGCGGTCGAGGCCTGCGCCTCGAGAGGTATTCCCTTCGCGGCGGGCCTGGTAGTCTCCAGCCATCCGGACTATCGCAAAGCCTATCGCATGGCTGCCGCAGGAGAAATCGGCGAGGTCTTGCGCATCAATCTCTACGAGGGCAATAACCAGGTCGGGACGCACGGCCTGAACCTGGCCCGCAAGTTCGCCGATAAATCCGCTGCCGACTTCGTCATTGGCCGGGTCTCCAACGATCCATTCGGCGACTACGAGGAGGACTACGGCGGCGGGGAGGCCTGGTATGGCTGGCTCGGCGGCTATATCCGCTTTGCCAACGGCATCGAGTGTTTCAGCAGCTACGAGGGACCCGACTTCAGAGGACTCGAAATTATTGGCACAAAAGGAGTTATCACTAACAGCAACAACACCTCTATCGGTCTGCGACTCGCCAAGATAGCCGCCGGTGCCAACCCCAAAACACATCCCGATTTAGAGGAGATTGAAGGCGTATTCACGCCCAGGCCCAGTGCTGAGCGCCCGCGCGACACCGAAGGCTGGCGGCTCCCGAGCGATACCATGATGGCCAGTATCGATGCACTCGTCGCGGCCATAGATACCGGCACCCCTCTCGATATTACGACCGGCGACGACCTGCGCCACGCACTCGAGATAGCAATTGCGCTGCGGGAATCCGCCCGCCGGGGCAACACCCCGGTGGCGCTGCCTATCGAGAACCGCAATATCGTGATGTATCCCGAGCGCTGGCGCTGGCACTACAAAAAGGAGGTCTACGGCGATGAGTGGTATCGCGAACAGATGGAACAACACATACAACCCACGCCATCTTGATACTCCGGCGCGGCGTCATGCAATAAATTCAAAGCACGGATTTCCTTTATTTTTTTTTAGCGTACCTTTTGCTTAGAGAAAATATAGCACAGACGCAAAACGAGCCCATTGACGCGGCCATTGACGCGGCCCGAAAACTGCGGTTCCGCTCCAGACGGCTCTGAGGAAGTCAGAATTTGAAGAGAATCTTGGTTTTGCTGCTCTGCTTCAACGCGGCGGCCTGTACCCAGGTAAATACCGGCGAAAAAGGAGCCAGGCGCTTCGAGGTTGCCCTCTTTGAAGGAGCTTTCGGCCTGTTCTACTACCGGCAGATGGAAAAACAGTACGAGGCCCTGAACCCCGAGCTGAATATCCGGATGTGGGGATCGCCCAGAGTGAGCGACAAAGTGCGACCGCGCATCCTGCGCCGCGACCCTCCGGATGTGGTCATGGCAGATCTGCCGGTATGGCTGCTGATCAAGGGAAAGCGGCTGCAGCCTCTGGACAAGTGGCTCGACCAGCCGGCCTACGGCCAGCGGCAGGGACGCTGGCGGGATACTTTTTTGCCCGGGGTACTGGATGCCTTCACCTATGGGGATCAGGTCTACGGCATTCCGCTCTACTTTGGCGGCTACGTCGTATTCTACAATCGCGGTATGTTTCGGGAACATGGCTGGGAAGTGCCCCAAACCTGGGCAGAACTCGAAAACCTCTTCAAGTCGATCAAGGCGGCCGGCATAGCGCCACTGGCCTTCCAGGGCAAATATCCATCCTATGCGCAGCGGATCTATTTTTCGCTGCTGCAGCGGGCCGGAGGACTGGAGGCAATTCAAGCGCTGGACGATCTGGCACCGGGCGGTTTCAACTCCCCGGCTGCAGTCGAAGCCGCGCGGCTGCTGCAACACATCGCCCTTAACTATTTTCAGCCGGGCTGCATGGCCATGAACCATATCGAATCGCAATCGCAATTCATTTTTGGCAAAACCGCGATGGTGGCCTGCGGGCTGTGGCTGCGCAAAGAAATGGAAGACAAACTCCCCGAGGGTTTTGAGTTGAGCTGTTTCGATTGGCCGCCACTGCGACCCGATATACCGTACTGCTGGCAGGGAGGGGGCGGATCGTTCCTTATGAGCTTTGTGGATGCGCCGGACCGGGAGGAGGGCGTCGAATTCATGCGCTATATGAGCGCACGCGAAAATATGCAGCAGTGGATCAGTATGAATGCGGCTCTGTCACCCATCAAGGATGCGGCAAAGGGGCTGTCGGTTCCACTGGACCTGGAGGCAGCCCTCAGCTATATGGACCGGGCCGCCATCATGTTCACCTCGCGTCTGTCGACCCGCTACCCGTCGTTGCAGCAGGACCACATCGAGGCCATTCGCAAGTTGATTACCGACAAGTTTACGCCGCAGGCTTTCTGCGACCACATGGAGGAGCGGGCCGCGGCTATGCGCCGGGATCCGCAGCGGGACGCGTTCCCGCCCTCCAGGTTGCCCGAAGCTTATATCCAGGCGCGGGAGGCCGCCCTGTGATTCGCCTACCCACCCGGATGATTCTGCTCTTCGTCGGTCCCGCCCTGCTGATTTACGGACTGCTCTACCTGCTGCCGGCCCTGGCGGCCTTTGCACTGAGTCTGGGCAAATTCGACGGTATCTCACCGCCCATCTGGGTCGGCCTGGACAACTATCGGGAACTTTTCAGCCTGCAGGGGCCCTTTTTTCAGTCGCTGCTACACAACCTCTTCCTGATTTTTGTGCCAGGGATTTTGATGCTCGTCATCGCCCTGCTCTTCGCTTACTGGATCGACCAGGGCCTGAAGGGCGCGGGCTGGTACCGGGTTTTCTTCTTCTTTCCCAATATAGTACCGACGGCCGCCACCTCAATCCTATGGCTGCTGATCTTTTCGATTACCGACATGGGACTGGTCAATTCGGTGCTGCGCTACCTGGGCCTGGAACCGATCGCCTTCTGGGAATCGTCCAATGTGCTGTGGACCCTGGTGCCGGTGATGGTCTGGTCCGGAGTAGGCTTTTTCATGATTCTCTTCCTGGCAGCGATGAGCAGTATCCCCGACTCGCTCTACGAAGCGGCCCGCATCGATGGAGCCGGACTTTGGTCGCAGTTCATCCACGTGACCCTGCCGCTGTTGCGGGATACTATAGCTACCTGCTGGATCTTCATCATCATCGGCGGCTTGAAAGCTTTCGACCTGGTCTGGATCGTGGAAAAAGAGATGCCGACCAGCGCTTCCCACACCATGGCAACGCTGATGTACTCGGAGGCCTTTCGCCAGTTTCGCATTGGCTACGGCACTGCCATGTCGGTAATCCTCTTTATCATTATCCTGGGCGTCACCCTGCTAAGTATGCGGGTATACCGCAAAGAACGGCTGGAGTACTGATGGAAGAGAACCGCTCTACTGCCACCGAAAACGCCTTCCGCATCGCCGGCTACCTCTGCATGGGCGTCTACTTCCTCCTGGTAATTTTTCCCCTGGGGTGGATTCTGCTCAGCAGCATGAAGACCAACCAGGAAATCTTGCGCTCCCCCTTTGGTCTGCCGGCGGCCATCGCCGCACCTTCGCTGGAAACCTGGAGCTACGTAGCCGACAAATTTGCCCGCGCCTGGACCGAGTCCCACTTTAGCGACTACCTCTTCTCCAGCGTCAAAGTGGCCCTTGGTTCGGTGAGTTTGACCCTGCTGCTGGCAACCCCGGCCGCCTATGTACTGGCCCGTTTCGTCTTCCGCGGCAGTCGCTTCCTCTTTCTGCTTTTCGTGGCTGGGCTGATGGTGCCGGGACAGCTGGTGCTAATTCCAATTTTCTTCGAATACAACCTGATTGGAATCCTGCTGACCCATGCAGTAAATGCGATTTCAGTACCACTGGGGCTGGGCACCTACTACGTCAGCCTGCACAACAGCCACGTGGGCATCATCCTGATCTACGTGGCTACAGCACTGCCCTTTTCGGTTTTCGTACTGGCCAATTTCATGCGCACCATTCCCGAGGAATTGCGCGAGGCGGCGCTGATGGATGGGGCGACGGAGTGGACCTGCTACTGGCAAATCATGCTGCCGATGGCCCGGCCGGGGCTGGTGAGTGTAGCCATCTTCAATTTCCTGGGGGTGTGGAACGAGTACATCTACGCCCTGACCTTCCTGGATGACGAAACCAAGCGCACTCTGCCCATCGGCCTGGCATCAGTGAGCATTCTCAGCGAGTACAAAAGCGACTACGCCCTGATGTTCGCCGGACTGGTGATCACCATGGTAACGATTATCACAGTTTACGTGTTCTTACAGCGGCATATCACCCGGGGCGTGACTCTGGGAGCGCTGAAGGGATGAAAGAGAAATCGCGGCAAAGCTTGTCCGGAACAAATATGCCGACTAGATGTCTGCCTCCGGATACCTCGCCTTAATTGATTGGATCAGAGCGTAAATGGAGACGAAATCAGCTATGATTTCGGGGTCGAATTGGCTGCCGGAATTTTTTTTCAATTCCGCCAGCACCTCATCTTCTGCCCAAGCCTCTTTGTAAGAGCGCCGGGAACACAGGGCGTCGTACACGTCGGCTACGGCCACCAGGCGTCCAAAGAGAGGAATTTCATCGCCGCTCTTGCCATGGGGATAACCGCCGCCATCCCAGCGCTCGTGGTGGTTGAGGGCGACGACGCCGGCAGCCTCATCGATCTCCGATTTGGGATCGGCAAAAAGCTGTGCCCCGACGATCGTGTGCTCTTTCATAGTTGCATATTCTTCGTCGGTAAGCGGGCCCGGCTTTTTGAGGATAGTATCGGAAATGCTGACCTTGCCCACGTCGTGTAACATGGCGGCGGAGCGCAACACGTCGCGCTGGCGCTCTATTTCGCGCTCCGCCAGCTTTTGCCGGCGGGCCCACACTTCGTAAAGTTCAGTGCTATAGGAAGCCACCCGGCTGACGTGGGGACCGGTTTCCTTGGGATCGCGGAGCTCGGTCATGCTGATCATGCGCAGAAAAATGGTGCGGGTCATCTGCGCCCTTTCGATAGCCACGGCAGCATCGTTGGCGAAGTGGTGGATGAGCAATGCATCCTCCGGGGAGAAGGACGCGATATTGCCGTCCTCGTCGTGGGCGTTGATGACCTGCAGCACCCCTACGGTATCGCCTCTGAAAATTTTTAGCGGCAGGGTAAACATGGAACGGGTCCGGTAATCGGCCTTCTCATCGAAGGCTTTACCAAAGCTATAAGGCGCACTAGCGGGGATTTCGTAGACGTCGGCTATATTCAATTCCACGCCCTGGGAGGCCGCATAGCCGGCGATACTCGTATTGTCGATAGGCAGAGAAAAGGTATCATAGATCAGCTTCTGACCTGCGGGCAGGCGCTGCCTCAGCGTATCGTTCTGGGTATACGAAAATTCCAGTTGCCCATCGACCTTCAGATAGATCGAACCGGCATCTGCCCGGACAAAGCGGCGCACCTCCGTAAGTATCCGCTCCAGGAGTAAATCCAGATCTTTAATACGGGCGATTTGTCCCTCGATCTGGATGACCTCTTGAAGTCTTTCATCTGCCATTCTTTGCCATTCCTCAATCAATAGCGGGATCTACAATAAATTTCCGTCGCAGTACTTAAGAACCGGCGGCCGCAACTAAGATCAATTGCCGCTCTGCAAGCCCCCTTCACCCTTCGGCACCAACATGTCGCGCAGCGCGTCGCGACTGTAGTGCGCCACGAATATATCGCGATCCTGAGATGCCCTGCGACAAGCCTCAATTACTGTCTGCTGCATGCGCTTGTCAATGCCCCGCGGCAAACTTGCGCCTAAAATTCTCAAGCCCAGCGCCGCATTTTGACGCGACATACACCCGCTTCCCAGGGTGGAGTCAGGTGGATAATCGGGATTACCGCCGCCTGGTTCAGGCCTTCCTAGACAGGTGACGAATTGCTCGATCACCGCTTGGACGACGGCATTATTTCCGCTTACCGATGCCCGCTGGGCCATCAGCCCCAGCGCTTGCAGACATGTGGCATGAAGGAGTTTCGGCGGCCATGCCTGACGCTCTTTCGGGTTCGGCGATTTGTTGGGAAATCCGCTGGGGGGTGGATGCCCACCCCCTCCCGCGGGCCAGCCCCCGGCCAGCCGGGATTCCTTTTCAATCACCTGCGCCACCCGCTTCATCAGCGACGCAATCACCTCCACCATTGCCACTGTAGGAACCTCTACGGCCTCGCCCAAAGCGTGGACGGCACCGCACGAGGCATAGTAATCCGTATGTGCGCGAGAAAGCATAGCCAGGAGTGGATCGACAGCTGCCGGTCCCGCTGCCCCCAATCCGTGCATAGCTGCGCGCCGAGCACTATCGCAGCCGTGTTGCAGCACCTCGATGAGCGCCTGGACGGCCCCGGTATTGCCGCCGCATCCGTCCTGCCCCAGCTGATAGGCCGCACCCATTCGTGCAATTTCGCTATTGCTTTCAAGTGCGATTTCCCTTGTCCTGGCGATGGATTTTTCCGCCGGGATATGCTCATCTGTGCAAGCTGAATCAACAGAAGAGGAGCCGAGCATCGAAGTCCAGATCGACTGCCACAGCAGGCGACGATCCGGGTTCGTTGGGCCTTTATTCCATTCGGGATCACCCTCTTCGTGCGCCCAAGAAGGTGTGGTCCGGTGGTGCCCGGAGGTGAAGAGAAACTTGAACATGACCCGCGGAGGGACCGTGCCGTCATACATGCTGAGACGCCGCAATCGCCGGTGATAAAGGTCGTAGTGGAAGCAGCAGAAACTGCCTGCCTCGACTACGATCGGACTCTCCTCCAGCTCTGGATCGAGGCTTGCCAGCGTGGCTTGCAGTAAACGATCGCGCGCGCTCAGATCGTCTCCTTTCATAAGGCACTCAGGGTCGTCGAGCTGGTCGTGGCGAATGGGCTGTGGTGGTGGTTGCGCACGGCCATCACCATCGCCCGGCAACGAATAGTACTGCGACCCAGGAGCAATTGCAGTCGGTCCCATATCGAGCCGTACGGCGGCGGGATAGTACATGCAGATGAGCCAGCGCGGACGGTGATGGTGCACCCGCTGCACACCCCAGTAGCTGTCGCGGTGCCAGCCTTGTTCAAAGTTGGGCGGCGATTCCTGGGATATGTACTCGATATCCTGTACATATGCCCCGGTGTGGGGATGCCGGATATAACCGCTACCCAGAATTCCCTGTAGCGCTCCCCGCACAGTTGGACTTTCCAGGACGGCCCTCAACTCTGGTATCTGGCTATCGATTTCCTCGGACAGCGACCCGCTGGGCCGACGCTCATTGGCCATGCGATAAATGCCGGCGTGAAAATCGCTGCCAAGTTCGTCCAGTGATAGGTTCAACCAACCGTCTACAATGAAGCGCTGCACCTGGGCATCGCTCAATAGCTCAATCTTTTGGCACATAATGACGGTATTTCAGATCGGCCAGAAGAAGCGCAATATACCAGTGGAACTGCCCCTGGCCAGCACCGCATCCAACCCTGGAACCAACCCTGAAATCGGCTCTTATCCGCGTTGGAAAGGCGCCGTGGTCCACCTGCAACTCCTTGATATATCCAAACTCATGCAGAGGAACTCACAGAAGCTAAACTTCTAAAAAAAACAAGGTGTTGCACCCATGTCCTATAGTCGGATAAAGTCTATATAAAACAACAAATTATATAAGGTCTATAAATTATAATAATACAAATTAACAAAGGGTAGCACAAACAGTTTTTAACAACCCCACCGGGCGTATTTAGCAGCGCTACCATAGTCGCGATATTGACAGGCGACCAGATTATAATTTTTTTCACCTCTTAATCACTGGCCGGGCCACCTTAGTTTAATAGAAACCGGGAAGGGAACTCCATCATGATCATGGACCTGCTCAAAAATTCGTCGCGCTACCTGGCCCTCAACAGTGGCTTTGCCATGGGATTCGAATTTCTCAAACGGCCCGATCTCGGTAACCTGCCCGCCGGACGCCACGAAATCGACGGCGAACGGGTCTACGCCATGGTGGTCAAAGACCGCGGCAAAAACAGGGAAGAAGGTCTGCTCGAAACCCACAATGCCTATATCGACATCCAGTACGTCCACGACGGCAAAGACGAACTCGGGTGGAAAACCAAGGCGGCCTGTCCGCCGCCGCTAGATCCGTACGACCCGGAGAGCGATGTCGAGCTGTTCAAGGATACGCCCGATGCCTGGCTGGAAACCGGACCGGGTTCCTTTGCCATCTTTTTCCCGGAGGATGCCCACATGCCCATGATCTCGCCGGCAGACCTGCACAAAGTGGTCATCAAGGTCGCCGTGGAGCAGAGCTGAGCGAAAAAATACAATTCACGCCCAGGCCCTGACCGACGCCCTTGGCTGCGTGGTGGTCAGGGGCGTACAATACCTCCTTGAACACCGCCGCCACCGCCTTTAAAATGCTCGCCCAGCGACAATCTCGCGGATGATCAGCCGTAGAAAAGTAAGTCTGGCTCTCTTGCCGGGTGGTCTGGCCCTGCTGCTTTTTTTAGCGCCCCCCGGGCCGCCCTTCGCCCCCGACTACAGCACCCTGGTGGTGGACGAAGACGGCCACCTGCTGCGCGCCTTTCTCAACCAGCGGCAGCAATGGTGCTTCCCACCCCGCGCCGAGCAACCCATTCCGGTCGCGCTCAAAACCTCCGTACTCCACTTCGAGGACCGCAACTTCTACCACCACATCGGGCTCAACCCCGCCTCCCTGATCCGCGCTCTTTACCAGAATATAGCCGCCGGCCGCATCGTCAGCGGCGCCAGCACCCTCACCATGCAGGTGACCCGGCTCGCCCGCCCCAAAGAGCGCACCTACTTCAATAAAGCGCTGGAAATCCTCCAGGCCCTGCGGCTCGAGCTGTACTATTCCAAAGAAGAAATTCTGCGCCTCTACCTGGACCACGCACCCTATGGAGGCAATATCGTCGGCTACCGGGCGGCTTCTCTGCGCTACTTTCAGAAGGGGCCCGAACACCTCACCTGGGGCGAGGCCGCGACTCTGGCGGTGCTGCCCAACGCCCCGGGTCTGGTGTCGCCCCAGGCCAACCCGGAACGACTGCGCCACAAACGCGACCGCCTGCTGCACCGCCTGCGAAACGCCGGTGAGATCGACGCCTCCACCTGCGCCCTGGCCCTGCTGGAGCCAGTGCCGACCGGTGCCCATTCCCCGCCGCTATTGGCGCCCCACCTGGCGCAATTGCTCAAGGACCAACAGCCCGAATCCTCGGGAATTATCCGCACTACTCTGCGCCATGACCTGCAGCAGAAAATGGCAGAGCTGGTCGCCCGCCACCTCGAGCTGCTGCGCCCCCAGGGCATCCGCAACGGCGCCGCTCTACTGGTCGAAACTGGCAGCGCCAAGGTCCGGGCCTACGTCGGCTCGCAGGACTTTTTCGATGACGGCGCCCAGGGCCAGGTGGACGGAGTGCGCGCCTGGCGCTCGTCCGGATCTCTGCTCAAACCCTTTCTCTACGCTCTGAGCATGGACGCGGGCGTGGCCCTGCCGCAAACTCTGTTGCGCGATGTGCCAACCCACTACGGCACTTTTTCGCCCAGCAATGCCGACGAGAAATTCAGCGGTCTGGTGGCGCTCGAAGAAGCCCTGATCCGCTCCCTCAATGTCCCGGCGGTGCGCCTCCTGCACGGGCACGGCCTCTACTCGTTTTACCGCTTTCTCAAAAATGCCGGTCTCAAAACCCTGTTCCGCACCGCCGACGACTACGGCCTGCCGCTGATCATCGGCGGTGCCGAAGTAAACCTGTGGGATATGGCAACGCTCTTCCGCGGCCTGGGCGCGGGCGGCCGTTTTGCACCGCTCTACTGCCTCGCCGACGATCCGGTTGACCCCGCAGCAGGCGCCTCCCTCATCAGCCCGGGCGCCAGCTACCTGACCCTCAATGTACTGCGCCAGCTGCAGCGGCCCGGCTCCGAGTACTACTGGCAGCAGTACCAGAACGCGCGAACACTGGCCTGGAAAACCGGCACCAGCTACGGCCAGCGGGATGCCTGGGCCGTGGGCGTGAACCCACAGTGGACCATGGCTGTTTGGGTGGGCAACTTCGATGGTAAATCCAACACCAACCTCTCGGGAGCGCGAACGGCCGCCCCGCTGCTCTTCGACATTTTCAACACCCTGTCCCAGGATGCATCGCACTCATGGTTCGCCGCACCCGAGTGGGACCTGGCAGCCGTCGAATTGTGCGACCGCAGCGGTTTTGCCGCCGGCCCGCATTGCCCACAGCCCATTTTTGCTGCGGCGCCCTACCGCATGCCGCCCCTGCCCCTGTGTCCCTACCACCGCAGCCTCTACGTAAATGCGGAAGAAACCCAGCAGGTCTGTTCCCTGTGCTGGGAAACCGGCGCCTACCAGCGGGTGCAGCGCCTGGTCTTTCCCGCCGACATCGTGCAGCAGCTGCGGCGGCGGGGACAGCTCTGGCAGCTGCCGCCGCACCGGCCCAGCTGCAGGGCACGGACCGAAGACCAGCCTCTGAAAATTCTCTACCCGCAAAGCAATGCCCGCCTGCGGTTGGCGCGCGACTTTGGGGGCAGGGCGCAACAGGTAGTTCTGCGCGCCGCCCACAGCGACAAAAGCCGGATCCTCTACTGGTACCTGGACCACGATTTCCTGGGCACCACCACGGACCAGCACACCCGTCCGGCCCAATTGGAAAAAGGCTGGCACACCCTGGAAATCGTCGACGGCAACGGCAACCGCGCCCGCACTCGTTTCTATGCTTCGAATACCTACGGATGGAAAAATCGGCCATGAAACCCACACAATACGCCCTCTCCCCCCTGCTCTTTATCGCCTTATTCGCGCTGCTGGGCAGCTGCACCAGTGAAACCACCGAACTCGTGCGGAAAACCCCGGCCTACTCGCTGGAAATAGCGCGGCTCATCAGCCAGGCCAGCGGCGGCGTGGTCTCCTCTACCGAGCCGCTGCGGGTGCGCTTTGCCAAGCCGATGATTTCTCCCCATCTGCTAGGCCGCAGCCTCAGAAAAGAAGTTTTCTCCTTTCAACCTCCCCTCACCGGTACCACCACCTGGGAGGATCGGCGCACCCTTTTGTTCGTTCCCAGCCAGCCGCTGGCGCTACGCCAGTCCTACCAGGGCAGCCTGGATCTACAGAGCCTCCTGCCAGACCCGGGGCAAACTACCTCGGCCGAATTCGACTTCCACTTTGCCACAGCCGGCCGCGAGATCGCAAAAATCGAGGCCGAGTTTGTCGACCGCAAACTCGAAAATCTCGCGCCACTGCACTTCCGGGCGGCAATTCACTTCAGCGAAGAAACTACCCTCGATCTGGTCCAGGAAGCGACCGCACTCCACCTGGGCACAACCCCGCTGGAGCTTTCCTGGAGGCGGGATTCCAGCGGCAAAATTTTCACCCTTACCAGCGAGACCATCCACCGCCGGGCCAAAAAAGAGAAGCGCCTGGTCCTGGACATCGCTGCTCGCGGCCTGGAACTATCCGGAAATTACCAGCGCCAATTCACCCTGGGCCCACTGCAGGTCATGCAACTCCAGGAAGTCGAGATACACGAGGGCGAGCACCCGCGCCTCACCATCCACTTTTCCGACGAACTGGATAAGCGCCAGGATATCCGCGGTCTGCTCGAGATCGAACCAGCGGTCGCCATCCAGACCAAAAGCATGGGGAAGACCATTCTCGTCGAGGGCGCGTTTGCACCTGGTCGCAGCTATGTCCTCCAGGTGCATGCCGGCATTCGCGGCAAGGGGGGCAAGCGCACCCAGGAGGCCACCTCTAGACCGCTCACCTTCAACGATCTCAAACCACAGATCCGCTTTGTGAGCGACGGTATCTTTCTGCCCCAGGCGCGCCAGCGCAAAATCCGCTTCTCAACGCTCAATCTCACCCGGGTGCACCTGGAAATAAAAAAGGTATTCGAATCCAATCTGGGTATGTTCCTGCACACCGAAAGCCTGCACAGCGCCAGAGATCGACGCAAGCGCTTCAACGACTACTATCTCAACCGCATCGGCGTCCAGGTCGCCAGCGACACCCTCGAAATAGGTGCCCAACGCAACCTTTGGCTGGAGCACGAACTGGACCTGAGCCACCTCCTGCAAGCCGACGAAAAAGGCCTCTTCCTGCTGCTGCTCCACTTTGGACAGGAGGACATGCTCTACGGCACTCAGGAAGGAGCCGAGGCGGCGCGCCAGCAACTGCGCCTGCGCTACGACCACCAGGCCTACCGCGCCGATCCCTATCTGCCCGGTTATACCCGCGCCCATGGCCGCGTCTACAAACCCCTGATCCTCAGCTCTATCGGCCTGACATACAAGAAGGCGCACCAGCGCCACCTGGTCTACGCTACCCATATTGACAATGCAAGGCCGCAAAAAGGGGTGGAAATCACCCTGCGCAGCTACCAGAACCAGATCATCGCCCACAAACTCACCGACGGCGAAGGCCGCGCCGACTTCCCCGATATCGCCGCGGAGGTATTCTACGTCCAGGCCG
>CAXFTV010000083.1:0-5696 GCA_964005845.1 uncultured bacterium | reverse complement strand
TGTCGCAAGTCGACGGTCTGAACAGCATCGGCGTACTGGTCGAAAAGGGATTGGGGAAAAAGCTGCTCTTCGGCTCGCATGCCCCGATTTTTATCCCCCTGGCGGGGCTGAGCCGGGTGGTGGCCGATCTGCAAGGTGAAGTAGCCGAAGATATCCTGTGCAATAATGCCCGGCGGATGCTGGCTGGGCGCATCGGGGCGGACTGAGCGGATTTTCTACTCTGCCCATGCCTCGACATCCACAGTGCGGCCGCAGCGAGATGCGGCCATGGCCGCATCTACGGTCGCCTGCACCCGAAAGCCGGTCGGGCCGTCGCACACCGGCTCGCGATCTTCCCTGACCGCGTCGACAAAATCATCGATCATCGGCAGATCGAAGTAGGGGTTTTCCAGCGGCTCCACCCCGATTTGCTCCACTCCGGATTCCGTTTCTAGCTTTATGTGGTCGACGTGAAACTCCAGCGGGTCGATATAGATTTTGCCCTCGGTGCCGTCGATCTGTGCCAGGTCGCGACGCGGTTTAGAGGTCAGGATCGTCGAGTGCAATCCAATTGGACCGCTCTCGAACTGCAGCAGCAGCGCGTCGGTGTCGTCCACCGGCCAGTCGTGGTGGATGGTTTCGACCATGGCCGCGACCCGGGTCGGGATGCCGCCAAAGTGCAGCAGCACTTCGAGCCGGTGCACCGCCATTTCCATCATGGCCCCGCCAATTTCCGGCCGCGTGCGCCAGTTATCGTCAGCTTCTCCGCTCCAACCGCTCCAACCGCTGTAGTGGGTGCGGGCACAGACTAGCGGACCGATCCGTCCAGCGGCGATCAGCTCCTTGGCTCTGAGCACCTGTGGGAAGAGTCGGCGGCGGTAGGCCACGCCGATCTTTACTCCATTGTGGCGGCAGGCCTGGATCATCTGTCTGCACTCGGCGGCATTGTGTGCCATGGGCTTTTCGCAGAGCACGTGTTTGGATTTTTCCGCCGCCAGCACGCTGTACTCGCAGTGGGTATCGGTCGGCGTTGCCACTATCACCGCCTGGACCCTTTCGTCGTCCAGCAATTCGGCGGCCGAGCCATAGGCCGCACAGTCGCCGAATTGGTGCGCAAATTCCCCGGCCCGAGCCAGATCCCGGCGGCAGACGGCCACCAATTCGGCTTTGGCCGATTCGAGCAGACTGGGGGCGAACGAGCCGGCGGCAATACTGCCGCAGCCGATAATGCCGAAGCGCAGTTTTTCCATGTAGGCACTCTCCCGTGGATTGGGTGGTATATTTTTTTTCGGTCGAGAAAATATATTATAGGCAATAGCGCGCGTTGCAGCCAGATTTTCAGGCTTTCCCAACGCCGCGAATAAGCCGTGCTAAGCGGGCAGCCAGCGGCGAAAAAAACGCAGCCAGTTGAGGTGGAAAATATTGTCGATATCCGCGTCGCTGTAGCCGCGTTTCTCGAGACTGGCTGCCAGACTTTGCAGGTCGGCGCTGCTGCGAAAATCCACCGGCATATGGTTGGAACCTCCGGTATCCGTGCCGATGGCCGCGTGCAAGGTGTTTCCGGCCAGCTGGCAGACGTGGTCGATGTGGTCCACCAGGGTTTCCATCTTTAAATCGCCAGGTTCCGATTCGTCGATGACCCACCCGGGCACCAGCATCCAGGCGTCCAGGGCGGCGCCGATGACGGCGCCGCGTTGCAGCAGAAGTTTGAGCTGCTCGTCGGAAAACTGACGCTCGTGGGGAACCAGGGCGCGGCAATTGGTGTGGCTGGCCAGCACCGGGCCGCCGAAGTGGTCGAGGGCCTCGAAAAAACTGGGATCCGAGGTGTGCGTCAGATCCAGAATCATGCCGATGCGCTCGAATTCCCTGAGCAATTCCCTGGTGCGCTGGTTGAGCGGGCCGCTCGTTCCGGTCCCGTAGGCGTAGTGAGCCACGCCGAAGTGGGCCAGGCTGACGCTGCGCACCCCATCCTCGTACCAGGCCTCGGCCTGGGCCGGTTCAACGATGGGATCGGCACACTCCATACTGACGATGACGCCAATGGGCAGGGCCTCACCGGCACCTTTTTGCCATCGTTGCCAGTGGGCATCCAGTTCGGCGGTGGTGCCGATGAGCACCATCTCGCCTTGCTCGGCGAGGACCCGATAGTAGGCCAGCTGGGCATGGGCAAATGCATAGGCCATGGTCTGGGTAGCGAAGTCCAGGTCGAAGCGCATGAAGCCGGTGCGTGGTTGGACCGCGCGGTCGGCGCGCGCCGCCAGGGTGGACTGGCACAAAGCGACGCCACCGCGGCGCATCTCCGGCAGGCTGACCACGGCGTGGCCGCGCATCGAGGAGTCGGTCATGCCGGCTTCGCGCTGGTTGATCTGCGCCACGCTTTCAGTCATATCGCGGTTGCAGGCTACTGCATACAGGGCCAGATCCAGGTGGCCGTCGAAAATCAATCTCATAGCAGTGCTCCTTCAATCCTCTTTACATTTATTGCGGCAAATCTCTGCGGCGCAATTGGCGCGGGAGCCAGGCCGGAGCCGAAAATAAGCCGCCGGTGCTGCCGAGATGCCTCGGCGGCTGAATGACCTGACAATCTTTGGAGCTGGTGGGATGAATATTCAGGCGCGGGCCAGCTGGGCGGAGATCGCACTGGCGACCCTTTGGGCACACGCCGCCACGCCGGTCTCGGAAAGGTGCAACTGGTCGGCGCTGAGGTAGTCGTCCAGGTTGTCCCAGACCTGGGCGTGCAGGTCGTTTACGGGCACATCGTGCGCCTCCATCAAGGCGCGGGCGGTTTCGTTGTAGCAGTCGATCTCCTCGTTGTGCCACGACCAGGTGTGGTCGTGGAAGGGGCGTTGGGGATGGACCGGGGTGTTGCTTGCCCAGATGACTCTGGGGGTGAGGGCATGCAAACGCGCGAGGATGAATTCCAGGTTGGCGCGGTACATGTCGAGTGGAATTTGCCGCGGGCTCCGGTTGGGATTGTGGCCGCAGTCGTGCAGACCATTATTCCAGTGGACTATATCGGGTTGGCCGAGGTCGCCGATCCACCGGTCCAGCGAAGACAGCGTAAAGAGGCTGTACTGGCAATTGTCCGCCGGACCCGTGATCGTGGCCGCATCCTGCATGATTTCACTCACCAGGGGCTGGTAGCTCATCCGGATCGAATCGCCCAGCAGTAGAACCTTTGGCAGGTCCGACATTTTTATCCGCTCCTTTTTTGTCTGCTCATGGATCTGCGCGGCATCCGGGCGCAGAAGTGGAATCTGCCGTCTTCCCACTCAGGCACAGGCAAAAGAGGGGAAGCCCCCGGTGGCCTGGTAGCCGGCGGGTTCTAGAATCACGATAGTGGGGCGGCCCTCCGGCGAAGTGGGCAAAGGCAATTCGACCACGTGGTGCCGGACCACGTAGACCGGGTCGCGCGGGCGGCTGTTGAGAAAGGTGTCTAGGTAGGTCATGCCTCCGGCGTCGGCGTCCAGCTGGAAGCCGGTGTCTTCCATGCTGCAGGTCGGATAGTCGAAGGGGTCCATGACGATGGCAGGTTTGCCATCCTCCCAGAGGCGGAAACAGGCATGGCCGATGAATTCGAGTTGTAAGGACATGGTCGGACCTCCTTCGAGCAGGTGCAACCCGGCAGCTGGTTCTGTCGGGTTTGAGGATCGGCGGAAGTCCAAGGTAGGGATCGGGAGGGCCGCTGTCAACCGCTGCGGCCACTTCTATTTTTGCCTTTGAAACGCTATATTTGCAGCAACGAAAATTTCGCTGACAGGGGGATATATCGGGCATGAAAATTACTCGTATCGACGCCCATGCCGTCGATGTAGATGGCCGCAGCAGCTGGGTATTCGTCCAGGTTCACACCGATGCGGGCATGCACGGATTGGGGGAGATGAATCCTTCGGCGCCGAGAGAAAAATGTCTGGCGGCGCTGCAGCGCCTGGGCGCGGCGCTGCAGGGCAGGGACCCCCGCTGCATCGAAGCGCTTAGCGCGCTGTTCGAGCCGGCAAAACTCGATCGCTTCGAAGTGCACGCCCTGAGCGCGATCGAGCAGGCCCTGTGGGATATTCTGGGCAAGTGGCTGGAAGCTCCGGTGCACGCGCTAATGGGCGGTCCCTGCCGCGACCAGATCCGGCTCTACGCCAATATCACGCGGGCGACGCGCAGGTGCGTCCCCGAGGTGTTCGCCGCCAATGCCGCCGCTGCCGTGGCCGAGGGTTTTGACGCGGTAAAACTCGCGCCCTTCGGCAGCGTGCGGACTCCCCTGGGGCGGCAGCAGGATATTGAAAACGGCATTCGCTGCGTGCGCGCCGTGCGCGAGGCGATCGGTGCCGGGGTGGATCTGCTGGTGGACTGTTACAGTTTGTACACTAGCGCCGAAGCCCTGGCTATCGCGGACGCCCTGCGCGAGCTCGATTTGTTCTGGTTCGAAGAGCCAGTGGCCGATGAAGACGTCGAGGCCTACCTGGAAGTGAAAGGGCGCTGCGGTATGCGGGTGGCCGGCGGCGAGCGGCGGATGCTGCGCCAGGGCTTCTGGGAGGCGATCGAGCATCGGATGATGGATGTGATCATGCCGGATATAACCATTGTTGGCGGTTTGGGCGAGCTGAAGAAAGTCGCGGCGATGGCCGCGGCGCGCCAGCTCCTCACCGCGCCGCACGGACCTTTCGGCCCGGTCATTGTGGCGGCGCAGGCACAGGCCATGGCGGCCCATCCCGAATTTCTGATCCTGGAGTACGCCTGGGGCCAGGTGCCCTGGCGCGAGGAATTGATCATTCCGGCGGAAAGGGTGGAGAATGGCCGTCTGGCCGTGGCGCGCAGACCGGGATTGGGAGTGGAGTTGAATATGGCGGTGGTGGAAAAGCAGCGCCTGAAAGGGAGTGAATGGGCCGGCGTGCCCTAGCCGCTTCTCAACGAGTTGTGTCGGCTGCGATGTGCGTAGGTAGATTGGGTTGGTGCTGGATGGAGCGGACCTTGCTTTCGGCGTGGCACTATGTCCTCGGTTTGTTTCCACGATCCGACCCGTAGCTACCAGCGGCGCGAGCCGGAGCGAATCGTGGAACGCGCGGCGCATTGCCTGGTGCGTTCATTGCAGCACCAGCCGCACGGTGGCGTTTTCGTGTAAGCCAGATCCGGGTTTTGGACCTCAGTTCCGGCACCCCAACGGCTCCAACGGTTTTCCACTAAGCCTCAATGCCTACCTGCATGCGCTCTATGGCCGCTGTCTGGGTGCCAGAATAAATTGGAAAAGGGTTTTGAATTTCCTATAATTACTACCCTTCTCACAGTCGCTCACGCATTCCGCGCAGGCGACATTATTCTAACCTTTGGCAGGAGGCCTGGAGCATGTTTGCAAGAAAAATGACCGCCTTAGGCATGATTCTCACATCTGGCGTTGTTTCAATTATGACACCTGCGAGTTCACATGCTGATGAGGTGGAGGAAAATAAGTCCGTCGGCGAATTTCACTATTTTCGAGTGACAGACCCTATTGGTTTCGTCACTGCAATTGACACTCATTATGCTTCAGAATGTGCCGCAAATTGGCAACGAACGTCAGGCGCGAACGTACTTCTGGCACAGCTATCTGGAGATCAGGCGACACACATGATCTATGTCGGCTATCCAAATTACAAAAAGATGGCGGAAGGTAGGGTATTGTTCAGATCTTGTGCAGAGACAGCATCGATGATCGAGACGATCAACAAAACGACAGATACGGATAGCTA
>CAXFTV010000082.1:0-8961 GCA_964005845.1 uncultured bacterium | reverse complement strand
TGAAAAATTTCGCAAAATGTCTTTTCTTTTATTATAGTAAGTTTAGTGTTCAATTCACCTTATGTATCCTCTGAAGCTGGATTCACCTGCGCTTTTTCAGCGCAAAAGCTATGGCGCGCTACAATCTCGCGGACCTCCACACCCACTCATTTTGTTCCGATGGCCTACGCACCCCGGCCCAGGCTGTAGAGGAGGCTTGCAAGGCCGGCCTCCAGGCCTTGAGTCTCACCGACCACGATACGGTCGATGGCATCGACGAAGCACTGGAAGCCGGAGAAAAGCAAGGGCTCGAAATCATTCCCGGCACCGAACTTAGCGCTCATATCAAAGATCGAGAAGTCCACATCCTGGCCTATTGTATGGAGTGGCGGGACCCTTCCCTTTCTACCTATCTGGAACAGCTGGGGAGGCAACGCTACGATCGTGGCATCGCCATCGTCGAACGCCTCAACAACCTGGGCATAGAGCTGTCGCTGGAGGACGTACTCGGCGAAGCCAGCGGCAGTTCGCTGGGACGGCCGCACATTGCCGCCGCCATGGTAAACCGCGGCCTGGTAGCCAACAAGGACGAGGCCTTCGACCGCTATCTCGGCGACCGCTCGCCGGCATTCGAACCCAAACCCTACATGGCTGCGGGCGATGTAATCGATCTAATTCACAGCGTTAAAGGCGTTGCCGTACTGGCCCATCCCGGCACCAGCCTTTCCGAAATCATAATTTCCCAGCTGGTGAATTCGGGCCTGGATGGAGTAGAAGTTTTCCACCCGGCGCACCAGCCGCCGCAAATCGAGTACTACATACAACTGGCAGGCCGTTACGACCTGCTGCAATCTGGAGGCTCCGATAGTCACGGCAACGCCGATGGTTCTCGCATCGGCGATTGCGGTATCGGCTACGAAGCCATCGCCGCACTGCGCGAACGCGCAGCATCCTACGCTTGAACGGAAATAAATCCCATAAATGAGATTGATCTCTTGCGCCCCAGTCCGGCGCGCACTGCTAGTTGTCGGACTCTGGCTGCTGGCCTCCGCCCCCGTCCATGCAGTTCTGCCCCAGCGTTTTTTCCAGGACTCACAAACGGAACCTATTGCGGGCCTGCTCGGCGCCGGCATCGGCGACATCGCCTGGAGCGGCCGCTACCTGTGGGTGGCAACAGCCAGCGGCCTGGCCCGCCTGGACCCATCCCAAAAGAGCGGTCTGGACGATGCCGACTGGGCTACCTATACCGAACTCAACGGCATTGCTCGCGGCGGCATTAGCGCCCTGGATGCAGCCGGCGATACCGTGTGGCTCGCCACGGTTTACGACAGCACCATAACCGGGCTGGGCCAATTCAAGGTGGGAAGCGGCCTGAGTTTCTCGCACGACGCCGGCCTCACCTGGCAGCACCTGCCCACCGAGGCCATCTTCGACCCGGCCAAACCCGAATTTGCCAAAGGACCCACAACCCCCATCAACAACCCCTGCTGGGGCCTGTCCCTGGAGGGCTCTACCATCTGGGCCGCTTTTTTCTCTGGCTCCTCGGTGCGCTCCCTCGACGGCGGCCTTAACTGGGAGCGCCTCCTGCCCGATGGCGCCGACGAGATCATCTTCTTCGACGGCGAGAACCGTCTGGCCAGCGACGCCCTTGCAGCCCGTGCCGACAGCCTGGAAGATGCCGGCGGCCAGGCTGACGAAATAGCCCTGCTGCGTCAGCAGATCGGCAGTCTGGACGATCAGTACCTGATGCACCGGACCTTCTCAGTGCTGAGCTACGGCGATACTGTCTGGGTCGGAACGTCCAGCGGCATCGGCCGCAGCTTTGACAATGGCCAGACCTGGGAAAATCTCAAGGTGCGCCTCGATGCCAGCGGAGACCCCCTGCCCGGCCACATCGGCGGCAACTGGGTAGTGGCCCTGGAACGCCAGCTCATGGCAGATGGAAGCAGTGTTATCTGGGCCGGCACCCGCGCCACTGACAATAAGCGCGGTGGTATCAATTCCATCAGCTTCAGCAACGACAACGGTGCCACCTGGACCCTCACTGGTGTAACCTTCGCCTGGGACTTCGCCTTTACCGCAAACAAAGTCTGGGCCGGTACCGACAATGGCTTGTTCGCCAGCCCGGATCGGGGAATGAACTGGGAGCGGATCGAAGTAGCCGACCCTTCGATCCGCGATCAGTTGCACGGCACCTTTGTGGGCCTCGAGACCCTGGGCGACACCCTTTGGGTCGGAGCAGAGAACGGTCTTGCCCTGTCCACCGACGAGGGCCAGACCTGGCAGATCGTCAACGGTCTGATCAAAACCCTGTCCATCGACACCGGGGAGCGCATTGGACCAAGTGGAATACTCGACGAGGTGAATACCTACGCAGCCCCAAATCCCTTTGCTCCCTCCGACGAATCAGCACGCATCGTTTACAGTCTGGCGGGCGATGCCCAGATAACCATTAAAATCTATGACTTCGCCAGCCGTCTGGTTCGCACCCTCGTCGAAGACGCCCGGCGCAACGGCCAGATGAGGCACGCGGAGGTCTGGGACGGTCGCGACGACGAAGGCGATCCTGTAGCCAATGGGGTGTACCTCTATCGCATTGGACTTGCAAAAGGTAAACAGGCCTTCGGGAAAGTGGTGGTCCTGGATTGAAAACGCATCTGCTTTGCACGACTCTGGCGCTCGCCACTCTGCTGTCGGGCGCCCCTTTGGGCGCCGCAGACTTTGGCGGTGCCTTCCTTGAAATCGGCATTGGGAGTCGCGCCCTGAGCATGGGCAGCGCTTTTGCCGCGGTGGCAGACGACGCCACCGCTCCCTACTGGAACCCGGCTGGAATCATCAGGACCAAGGGCAAAGTCTTCCAGGCCTCGGGCCAGCGTCTCTCCCTGGACCGCCATCACGACAGTATCTCATTTGCCCTGAACCTGCGCCGCGAACTGGGATTCGGCATGACCTGGCTGCACGCCGGCGTCAAAAATATCCAGGGCCGCGAGTTCGACGGTCGGCCAAGGGGCGAAATAGAAGACGCGACCAATGCCTACTTCGTAGCGGTGGGGCGCGCCCTTGGACCCCGCCTGGCCCTCGGGGTCACCATGAAAATTATCAACCAGACCATGACCTCTGCTAGCAGCAAGGGAAACGCCTTTGATCTGGGTCTCCAATTCCACCTGAATGCAAAAACCACACTGGCAGGCGTGGTGCGCAATCTAGGAACCGCCGAGTTGGACTGGAAAGTGGAGCGCGGCGCCGAGCAGACCAGCAGCAGCAGCAGCAAACTGACCCGAGTGCTTATTTTAGGTGCCAGCCAGCGCCCATTCAAAAACCTGCTGCTGGCAGCAGACTTCCATACCAGCGCCTTCGACTCCCATGCCAACATAGGTGCCGAGTTGCAGATCGGCCCCGTACTGACCCTGCGGTGCGGCCTCAACCGCCTGGCGGGAGCCGCAAACCGCAGGGGCTCCTTTACAGCAGGTCTAACGTTGCGCCCCATGAGGCGGGATACCCTGCGCTTATTCTACACCTTTGCCTCCGATGAACTGGGCGCCGGAGGCCGTACGGCACTGGCCATCGCCCTGCAATTCTGACGGGTTTTCACCCCTTCGGATCCGCACTGCTTCGCTGGAGTCTGGACATGAGCAGCAAAAAAATACGACGCGCCGTTCTGTTATTGTGTACTCTGACCCTCGTCCCGACGCCGACCACAGCCGATCCAGGTCTGCCCTTTTTGCGCCTCGGTTCCGGGGCCCGCAGCGCCGCAATGGCCGAAGCCGTGACCGCTTTACCGGGTGCCACGGCGATCTCTTACAATCCGGCGGCCCTGCATCTACAGGGCCGCAGTACCACCTTTACCCACAGCGAGTGGATTCAGGACATCCGCCACGAGTACCTCTCTTTTGCGTCCGGCAACGATCATAGCGCCATGGGAGTAGCCCTGCAGGTTTCCCAGGCATCCGGACTCGAATTCCGCACCAATCCGACGACCGAGGCAGAGGGAAAATTCGGCGTCTACGAAGGCGCCCTCAACCTGGCCTACGCGCGCCGCTGGAGCCCCACCGTGCATATCGGCGCCAACCTCAAACTGATCCGTCAGGCCATCTACACCGAAACGGCCGCAGGCGTGGGACTGGATCTGGGCCTGCTCTACCAGGTCCGCCCCAACCTGGGCCTGGGCCTGGGCCTGCGCAACCTCGGCCGCATGAACGAACTCGACCAGGAAACCACTGACCTGCCCCGCACTATACGCCTGGGGCTGGCCTATACCGGCCTGCCCGGCCTGCTCCTCAACCTGGAAGCGCAGCACCTGAAAGCCGGCTCCACGACCTTCCACCTCGGCGGCGAGTATGCCATCCACCGCCACCTTTCCCTGCGCGGCGGCTACCAGAACGCCGACACCCGCAACCTGGCAATGGGCCTGGGTATCCAGACCGGTATCTGGAGTATGCACTATGCCTTTATCCCCTTCAAATCCGGCCTGGGAGAGGCCCACCGCCTCACCATAGTGCTACACCACAATGGCAGCCAAAACCGCAAAACGAACACCCTATGAAACTGTGGCGCAAAACTCTGCCGACTGCATCGGCGCCGCTTTCCAAAGAGCCACCGGCACCTCCGCCCGTGCTATGGCACCTGCCTCCGGCAGCACCCGACCGCCCCTGGTTACACGCTTTGCTCTTCGCTCTCACCCTGGCCTCGATGACGGCAGCTGGAGCCAGGCTGCAGGGCGTCGACCCCTTTGCCAGCCTGACCCACCTAAGCGAAGGCATCCCCTTTGCAGCCACGCTCCTGGCCATTCTCACGGTGCACGAATTCGGCCACTACTTCGCCGCCCGCAAATGGGCCGTCAGAGCCTCACTGCCCTACTTTTTACCCCTGCCGCTCTTTCTTGGCACCCTGGGCGCCGTGATCAGAATCCGCTCCCCCATCCCGCACAAAAGGGCCCTGATGGATATTGGCGCTTCCGGTCCCCTGGCCGGCTTCGCGATCGCCTTGATCGTCTGTTTTATCGGTTTGCCCCAGTCCACTATCGTGCGGGCGGAAAACTTCTATCACGGCGCCCCAATTCAACTGGGCGCCCCTCTGTTGTTCAGCGCCATTGCCGCTCTGGTTTTGCCCTCGATCTCAGCAGACCAGATGATCCTGCTCAGCCCGATGGCCTTTGCCGGCTGGGTCGGTTTGTTCATCACCGCCTTCAATCTCTTTCCGGTCGGACAGCTGGACGGCGGCCATATCGTCTATGCCCTCTTCAGCCGGTGGCACGGCAAAATCGCCCGGGCCTGTTTTGCGATCTTGCTCGCCATGGGCTTATACGGTATTTTATCTCTCGTATGGGGATGGCCCCACGGCTGGTTGGGCTGGTTGCTACTGGCCTTTCTGCTCACCCTGTTCGGCAAAGATCACCCGGCGCCCTACAACTCGGTAATTCCACTGGATCCTGGCCGACGGCGCATCGGCTATCTTTGCCTGCTAATTTTTGTCCTCTGCTTTACTCCGGTCCCCTTTAGTACCCGGTTGGCACCATGAGCACGAGATCCAACTTTTACACCCTTTTATTGCTGCTTTCGTGCGGCATCATTTTGCCCGGTTGCAATCTTGACGACAGCGGACAGGTGACGTGCCGTTGCACTGAAAGCACCAACCTCAACCTCTTCCCGCATTGTTTTGATGCCGCCGTGGCGGTAGAGCGCGAAAAACCGACCAACCCCTTTACTACGCGCACCCCGGACTGCCCCAGCGGCAATCCCCTGTTTTTACGCGAACCGACCGATCCGGCCCTGGTCCTTTTAAATCTTAAAACCACGGTAGAAAACTTCAATTCCGTTCGCTACATGGAACAATTTGCCGATAATTTCGTCTTTGTACCAGACTGGGAGGACATTGAACTCCACCCCGAAATCTACCAGGCACCCGAAGATTACGACCCGGCCAGCGACACTTTGTGGACCTGGGAGCAGGAGCGCTTTTTTGCCAACGAACTGCTCGATCCCGACGATTTTCAAGAAGTTGATTTTATCCGCTGGTACAAATCAACTCTGGACGAAGTTCGGATTTCCGAAGACGGCCTGATGGAAACCTTCATCTTCCCCTACGAAATCGACTTTGTCGAACAACCGCACAAGGGCGAGGTCAACCGCCTTGCTATAAAGGGCCTGATGACAGTATTTTTCACTACCCCAACACCTGAAAATCCAATCTGGACCATCCAGCGCTGGGAAGACCAGCGCGATTCGGCCAGTGCCAAACGTTCGTGGGGAGAGCTGCGGGCTGAATTCGCCCGTTGAAGAATCCACTGCCCAAACCAGGAAAGGCACAATGAAAAACAAAAAAGGCAGCACCACCCCAATTATCCTGTTTGCAGGTTTCCTGCTAACATGGGTTGCCCTGGGCTGTGGCGGCAACCCCTTTGCCCCCGAAAAACACACACCCAAAGAGGATACCACCGAACAACCCGCACCCGCGGCCAACAAGCCCGAACAACTCATCGATAATCTACACCGGGCCATGCGGGATCGCGACAAGGACCTCTACGAGACCCTGCTGGACTCGAGCTTCTGGTTCACCGAAGCCGACTGCGCCGGCGAACTTGTGTGGGCCAATGGGATGGAAGAGGAACTGGCATTTATCGGCGGCAGCCGCGATGGCTCGGACCAGGGAATTTTCGATATATTCCGCACCTTCGAATTCGACTTTACGCTGCACCCGAACGGCCGCAGTACCGAACTTGGCCGCGACTATCCCAAGGCCTACGATACCGACCCGGACGGCCATCCCGACGAAGATTGGGAGGTATTCCGGGGGCGCGTGCAGATGTTGATGATCGACGACAAAGGCGACGGCTTTCGCGTCGACCAGGTCATGACCTACAAGCTGCGCGAGGACGAGGCGGGTCTGTGGAAAATCATCCGTTGGATAGACGATCCCCTGTCCGGAGATTGCGGCACGGGGAAACCAGTGGCCGGTTTCTTCAGCTGGGCTGCAGTAAAGCGGCAATTTTAAACGCGCCCGGATGGCCAAACGCTCCAAAGCCGGATCGTCCCGGTCCATGGTGCGCCGCTACCGGCCGCCGGTGTGGCACCTGGCCCTGAGCGGCCTGGTGATCGCCGCTGCCATAATCGCCGTCCTCTACCTGCAGTGGCAGAACCGGCCCGCTGAGATCCCTCCGCTACAGGCGGCACTGCCCCCTCCCAGCAAACCCGAGCCCCCAAAGGGTGTCGACGACCTGGCCAATACCCTCTATACCGGAGCCGATGAAGTCCTCGAGGAAATGGGCATCTGGGCCGCGTTGATCCGCAAAACCCGGGCGGCGCGGCCTCTTTCCGGCACCGCATCCCTGGATACGATCGTGGTCAAAGTACCGGCTGATTTGCCCCTGGCCTCGGTCAATCTGGCCCTCACCCTCTTTGTCGAATACCGCGGCGGCCGGATAATCAGAGCCATCGAGCGGCAACGGCCTGCAAGGGTGGAAATTCGCTGTGGCCTGGCGGGCCTGCCCACCACGCTCTTCCTGCTCAAAAGTGCCCCCCACATCCAGCGCCGGACTGGAAAAATCGCCATCGTGCTGGACGATTTCGGCAGTATGAGCAACCTGGTCGAACGCTTTTGTGCCCTGCCTCAGGCCCTGACCCTGGCGGTCCTGCCCAACGAAGGCCAGGTAAATACCATCGTCGGTCTGGCGCGCGACAAAGGCCATGAAGTACTGGTGCATCTACCTATGGAGCCAGAAGACTACCCAGCTAAAAATCCGGGCGAAAATGCCATCTTCGCACATCAAGACAGCACCGCCATCGGGCCACTCGTGCGCGCCGCCTTGCGCAAGATTCCCGGCGCCGTCGGTTTCAACAACCACATGGGCTCCAGAACCACTGCTGATCCCCGCATCATGCGACAGGTGCTGCGGGAAATCAAAAAACACGACCTGCTCTTCCTGGACAGCCGCACCACGGCCTCCTCTGTGGCCTACGATATGGCTCGCGCCATGGCCATCCCGACCGCCCAGAGAGACCTCTTCATAGATCCCGTCGACACCACCGAAGCGGTGGAGAAGAAGCTGTGGGAACTGGCCGCACTGGCCGTGCGCCAGGGACAGGCCGTCGGCATCGGACACGACCGCGAGCAAACTCTGCTGGCCCTGGAAAACATGCTGCCGCGCCTCGAAGCGCGAGGATTTAGCTTTGTCTCTATCTCCGAACTCGCCCACTGAAGACCCGGTGGAAAGGGCCCCGGCTTTCCGTTTTGAACTCATTGCCACCGACCCCCACACCGGGGCCCGGGCCGGACTGCTCCACACCCCGCACGGTCCGATCGAGACGCCGATCTTCATGCCGGTGGGAACGCAGGCCACGGTTAAAACCCTGAGCCAACAGGATCTGTATCGGCTCGACGCCCAGATTATTCTGGGCAATGCCTACCATCTCTACCTGCGGCCCGGCCACGAGTTGGTCGAGCGCGCCGGCGGTCTCCACGCTTTCATGAACTGGCAACGCCCCATTCTGACCGACAGCGGCGGCTTCCAGGTGTTCAGCCTCGGCCAACTCAACAAAATCCGGGAAGAAGGGGTGCGCTTCCAATCCCACCTGGACGGCTCGTACCACCTCTTCACCCCCGAAAAAGTGATGGAAATCGAGCACCGCCTGGGCGCCGATATCATCATGGCCTTCGACGAGTGCACTCCCTATCCCTGCACCCCGGAATACGCCCGCGATTCGATGGAAATGACCCTGCGCTGGGCCGCCCGCTGCCTGGAGCACCACCGGGAACTTTCGCAACAAGGGGACGAGCGCCTGCCCCAGGCCCTCTTTGGCATCGTCCAGGGCAGTATTTACCCCGCTCTGCGCGCCCGCAGCGCCACCGCTCTGGCCGCACTGGATCTGCCCGGCTACGCCATCGGTGGCCTGGCCGTGGGCGAGCCCCGCAGCGCCATGTTCGACACCATCGCCGCCACCCTGCCGCATCTGCCGACCGCCAAACCCCGCTACCTGATGGGCGTGG
>CAXFTV010000081.1:0-4408 GCA_964005845.1 uncultured bacterium | reverse complement strand
TATTTTTCGATTTCAAGCTTGTATTTTGGAAGAAATTCATCCGTTGGTGCCTGGATCAACTGTTCACGGACCCGCTCAGGAAGATGCCCCCAAAGATCCTTCAACAATTGTTGCCAATCGGGGGTATCGACCGACTCGACCTCACCATCGTTGATACGCGCCGTTGAATCCTGTGCAGCCGATGCCCCTTTTCCAGCCGGCGAGTTTTTTTTGCCATCCGGTTTGCCAGGCTTCCGGACCCGATCCTGAGAGCGACGACTGGTGACCTGCTGGCGCTGCTGGCTCTCGCGAGACGACTGGCACTGCTTCTCCAACTGGGCAATCAAAGCATCGAGGTCCCGAACCACCCTCACCTGGATCGGCCGGGCCGGCTCGGTGGTGGTCTTCAATTCCCACCTGTGGCACGGCGGCCGGGCAAATCGGACCCGGGCCCTGCGCCGCGGCGTGCTTTCCTATTTCGCTCGCCGCGGCGGCCCCTATATCCAGAACGACCACAAAGAGCTACTCGGCGCCGCGACCCGGGCACGCCTGGGCCTGGAAGCGCTGACCCTCGCCGCGGCCCTTTAGAGCAGGGCGAAGATAAAATGATAAAGCTCGAATGCGCATTCTTGAATCCCCCACCTGGCTTGCGGGAAATCCTCGCCGATCTCGGCGGTGGGGAGTTCGGACTCATGGGTATGCCCGGCGGTACTGGAAGGCGATAATTCCCGCCCTCGCTTTGCACCTGCGCACCGCCCTGCTCAAATGGCTCATCGGCGGCCCGCAGGTGCCCGTCCTGGTTTGTGAAAGGGCCAGAGGTCCCGTCGCCCGCTTCTTGCCGAACTATCAATAGCCAAACTCGGGAGGTGTAATGGCTGAGCCCTCGGTTAGTGAGCAAATTGAAAACAGTTCGCGCGGTATCGGCTCGTTGAAAATCACCCGCATCGAACCGCTGATTACGCGCACCCCGGTGAGTGCATTGCCGGCGGATGAATTTATCGAGATGCCGCCGCTTGGTTTTACGACTCAGGGAGTGGGCATCCGCAAACGGCTGGATCACGCCAGCCCTTCCAGGTTCAAAGGACACACCCAAACCGTCCTGGTGAAAATCACCACGGACCAGGGTCTCGTCGGTTGGGGGGAAGCGCATGCGCCGGCCGCCCCGGCGGTGCACGCCAGGGTGATTGCCGATCTGTTGGCGCCGCTGCTCGTGGGCCAGGACGCGCGGAATATCGGCCCGCTGTGGGAAAAGATGTATTCCAGCCAGCGGCTCAGGGGCTATGCCACCGGTTTCTTCACCGAATCCATCGCCGGCGTGGACCTCGCGCTGTGGGATATTCTGGGCAAGTTCGTCGGCGTGCCGCTGTATCAATTGCTGGGCGGGAAATACCGCGACAGCATACCCACCTATAGCAGTGCCGGCAGTCCCGCAGGGGCACGGGCGGCGATGGACGCGGGCTTTACAGCGGTCAAGACGGGGTTTTCCAAGGGCGTCGATTCGGCCGACTTTGAGCGCATCATCAAAATGTCCGAGGCGGTGGGCGCCAGGGGTCAGCTGCTGATCGATTCGCTGGGTGCTTTCAAGCTGCACGAGGCCATCAGCACCGGCCGTAAACTGGACGAATTGGGCAATGTCGGCTGGTTTGAAGACGCGCTGATGCCGGACGATATGGCCAGTTATCCCACATTGGCCAAGGCCCTTGATACGGCGATTTGCGTCGGCGAAACGCTGGCCAACCGCTTCCAATTCCGCGACCTCTTTAGCGGACGGGGGGCGGACGTGATCAACCCGGACGTGAGCCGGGCCGGCGGCGTCACCGAGTGCAAGCGGATCGCCGATATGGCCGATACATTCGGCCTGCTCTGGTCGCCCCACGTCAGCTCCGGCCTGCCGCCCTATGTGGCGGCCTCCATTCACCTGGCCGTCGCCACGCCGAACGCGGTGATTATGGAGGGCGGCAATATCCACAACGCCACCGATGTCGGGGACTCGCGCGGCAATGTGCTGCTCCAGGAGCCGCTCGATTTTAGCGCCGGGACGGCGACGGTGCCGCAGGGACCGGGGTTGGGCATCGAATTTGACGAGCGCAAGCTGCAAGAGATCGTGGTGGTCTAGGGAACTGGGGCGTCAGGGAGAATTGCGCCGGCATCGGAGAACGCGCCAGGGCCCTGTCCGCGGTCGCAGTAACCATGGGTGCGCGCTCCCTCGGCACGGGGCATTGCGGCGGCAGCCGGTCGTGAAGCCCCACCGGGCTCATGGGCAGCGTCAAGTCGACGCGAAAGTCGAAGGGCAACTGCGTCAGCGCCGGCGAGGTCAAGCACCGCGAATTAGACGCCATTTCAGTCATTCCTCCGCAATACTGGCAGCAATACTGCGAACGGTTTCACTCCAATCATCCCAGAGTCCGGGACCCTCCGGGCGCCGTTCTGGCGGATCGACAGCAGGCCCTAATTCAATTCCGTGTTCCGTCCTTATGTTAGGCGGCGGCGATGGTCGCACCCCCTTAACGTAGCGCCCCTCAAAACTTCTATCATGAACAGATTTCTTGTAGGCATCGTAAAGAACCATCTGTCGAATCTGAGGAGGATCACTATAGTTCGGTGTTGCAGAGTGAAACATTCGGCCATGCCACAGTATAATGTCTCCCTCATCACCAAAAAACTCAAATGGCTCAATACGGGTCAGTAACTCCTTTAGACCAGGCGGCTGAGGCAGTACGAATTCCGCAGCACCGCTTTCCGGATGGGGTGGATGAAGGATCGAATAATGAGCAATATCGGCGGATTTTGGCACGGCTTCATAGAGCAATCGATGACTGCCTGGAAATACAGCGATACCTCCTCCACCTTTCGGGACTTTATCGATGTAACCACTAACTACCAGATGTACGGGCTCCGGATCAATATGGGCACTTGCACGAGCTACATCAACCAGGGAAGGTGAGGGATCGACCCGCTCTTGGGGAAGCACACAATAAATACCACGCAGCTCTTTCCCTCCCCAAACCGGCCAACCGCGGAGCCGGCTTCCGCTAGGATCCGGGTCACTCGCTGACGAGGTAACCTCAGGAAAAACGACATCACCTTCACCAAGAAGCTGCTCGAACCAGGGAAACACTCGGAGTGGGAGCAGGTCGATCATGTCCTCGTCACCTGAGAGTTCACGCAATCGCCAAGAAAATTCCCGACTGCGATCATTCATACCATCGGGTGTGCTTTTCCGATCCGGCTCAGGGATACCATTGATCCAACTTGTAGGATTGTCACGCTGCAAGTAAGCTGATGTGTTTCCGGCCCATAGTCTATCCCTTGCAGCCGCACAAAGTTGGGGATCGAGAATATTTCTCTTTACCAAGAATCCGTTTTTAACAAAATATCGAATCTCTTCTGTGGTAAGCTTTGGCAGTACTTTATCCACAACAATCCTTTCCAATCTCAAAAGCGCATGCTTTTTTTAAAGAACAATGGGATCTTTATATACCAATCAATCCCATTTGCCGAACCTCGTCTCCATGGGGGGCAATCGCCCCTCGCTGTTTCCGTTTCCAATCTCCTGATTCCTCTCCAGTTCAAGCTCTCCGCGACTAAGTGATGGCTCTGAGGATAGAGCATAAACGCACCGCCGCCAGGCTCGACGGTGCCGAAGTGTATTATGCCCTTGAGATGACGTTCGTCGTGGGATTTGGGCAGCTTCGTTTCACTGGGCCAGTCGACGTGGTATCCGGGATCAAAACGCTCGTGACCGGGAGGACTATTATAGGTGATAACCGGAAAGGGGCTACAGTTGATGAGGAAATATGGACCGATTAGCTGTCTGACGGCTTCTATCATACGCGGATGGCCCATTCTCGCCCATCGCAATACTTCCTCATCAATCTAGCGACGACACCTCATTAATCAGATAGCAACCCGCTAAAACGCTCAAAGCAAACATGAAAATCCAAAATAACGCGGGCCCATCTCTACCTTTGACAATACATGCCCCGTACTGGTAAAGGCAAAAACTCATGGGAATACAAACGATAAGGAAAGCAATGGTTAGTAGTATTTTCACATCTTTGCCCCAGCGCAGAATGCAGCACCTAGCGACACCGCCGCTCCAGAGCCGAACTGATCCAAGCCTCGTCGGTGAAGATGATTGGACGATCATTCATTTTCGATTCCAATTGTAAAAGGGCCAAGCTATGCGCTCAGGCCCGCGAAAAATCCTCTCCAGCTGCTCGCGTAGTTTGAAATACTCTAACGTAATTAAATATCTGTCAAGAGCATCCTGTCGCCAGCTTGCAGCGCAGAAACCTGTAGGCAAGACGTTTCCCGCAGACATCGCAAACCTATAAGACTCCCGCACCACTTGACCCGTCCCCATGATAGGCCTTTTATAGCCTCTAGCGGGTTCGATTTAAGATTTCCGTGAGGTGTCCGATATATG
>CAXFTV010000080.1:0-3013 GCA_964005845.1 uncultured bacterium | reverse complement strand
CGGCACGATCGACGGACCCGGTGGCGAGGAAGCCGCCATCGCCCTGGGCGCCACCGCCGCCCGAGGCACCTTTTCTTCGCTCGAGCCGGGCGAAGAATTGGGTCAGACCCCGTGGTACGAACTGTCCGCTCTAGCCGAGCAGGCGACTTCTGTCCGCGACACCCTGAATTATGCCGACGGGCGCGAAGCCGGCATCGTTGAGCTTGCGGCACAATATACAGCCGCTGATCGCCTGGAGTTTTTAGTCGTCATCCGCGATACCGGGCAGCAAATCGATATGGGCAATTCCCGCATCGTCGGCGGCGAACTCTTCCGCTTCATGGCACGGGGCGGCGGTCGAATCCACGCCTGGACCGGTTTCGGATCGGGGATGAACGGTGCCAATCCGCTGCTCAATCTGGCCAGTTCCGATCCCCGCTACCGCCCGGGGGACGACTCTTTTTCCACCCTGATTCCGGCCACGGCGCGGCGGGTGATCGCCGTTGGATCGCACGACAATCGGAGCGCAGCATTACTCGACATTCACAAAGGTGGGCTCTCCCCCTATTCCAGCCGGGGTCCCACTGTAGATGGTCGCCTCAAACCACAGATAACAGCACCCGGAAATGCCGTCATTTCGGCCCTCTCGCGCGATGCCAGAGATATGAGGGCATTCAATGTATTCATGCAATCCGTGCTCGGATCGGAATTGGACTTTCCCTTTTTGACAGCCGACGAAAAGCACGTCTTGAATTCGGGTACCAGCATGGCGACGCCGGTGGTAAGCGGCAGCGTCGGATTGTACCTGCAGCGCAATCCGCAGGCCTCCACTGAAAACATACGCCACGCCCTTTTGACTCATGCGCTACAGGATTCCTCCACCGCGAGCCACGGCACCTTGCCCAACAATCACTGGGGGCACGGAAAACTGGACATCCTTGCTGCGATGGGAGGTATAGCCACTCAGGTCGCCCTGGACGACGCCGCGGCGATCACCCATTTTCAGCTCTTCCCTTCCCATCCGAATCCGTTCAACCAGAACACCCTGATTCCATTCCAATTGGCAGCTCCCGAACCGGTGCAGATAGCAATCTACAATTTGGCGGGCCAGCGGGTCAGGCAACTCCTCGACGGCCGCCTCAGCACCGGGAAATACACGGTGTCGTGGAACGGATCGGACGACATGGGGCGCCCCGTAGCAAGTGGCGTATACCTCTGTCGCCTGCAGGCCGGCCAGCTAGAGTATACCAGCAAGATGCTGCTGGTGCGCTGAGCCAAGCCCATGCTCGTCTGGCGCGCCCTTTGCACGAAGACGCCACGCTGAGAGAAGACTGAGGAAGTAGATCGGAGTACATGGAAAACCTGTCCCAATGGGTCGAACGCACCTACGGCGATCGAAGGGTCGCCGTCATGGTGTCCGACTTGCGTGGTTTCACCTCCACTACGCGAGTCTATGGCATCGTGCACTTTGCCAGCATTATTGCCAGGATGCGCCAGCTCGCACTGCCGATAATGCACCGCTACCACGCCGACTACATCTTCGCGGAGGCCGACAATTTCATCGCCGTATTCCTGGCTGTCGAGGACGCCCTAAAAGCGGCATTCGAGATACGACAAATTTTACGGCGCTACGCCGAAAGTCTGCCGCCAGATAGACAGCACTTCAAGGTCCGCTTGAACGGTGTGGGGGTGCATTGCGGCCATGACGTCATCGTGGACAAGGACGGGAAGCTGCACGGCGCGGTTCCCAACGAGGCGTACCACATTGGCGAAGATGTGTGCGCGAACGGAAATGTGCTCGTCACTGAAGATGTCTTTAAGCAAGTAGAGGGAGATCCCGACTTTGCCAATCTCGTTTTCAGGCGCGGCGGGGAGGGAAGTTCAGCCTACCTGCACGTGGAGGGTGCGCTGGCGACGGAGGCAGAGTTGGTGCCGACGGACGACGGCCGCTTTCTGAGCGGGCCACTGCTGTTCTTCGCCAAGCGGCACGCCCCCGCTGTCGATGTGTCGTCGATCGACAACGAGATAGCAAAGCGTTTCGAGAGGCAGTTTACTGTACTTATGTTCAAAATTGATTTGGAGATGCCTGCCAAGAAGTACGGCGCCCACCACTCCATTGCTTTGAAGGCGGAAACCCTGCTGCTTCTCCGTCCCATTTTCGCAAAATTCAACGCCGCGGAACTGGAGGACGTACTCTACATCTTCAAAGAGTCCGCAGACGCCGTCAAAGCAGTACTCGCAGCGCAGGACAGCGTCGAGTCGTTCAATGAGGCGCTGAGCGCAGACGAGAAGCACCACGCTATCAATATCACCGGCTATGGCGTGCACGCGGGAACAATGCTTTTCGTCGAAGGCTCCGATATCCACTGGGGCGACCCCGTCAATACCGCCAGCAAGCTTGGCCAGGACCTGGCAACGAATGGCGATCTTCTCATTACTCCTGCAGTGTACGAGCAGGTGCATACGCGGCACGAACTCGATGATCTAGTCTACGAACACCGCATGCTGAAGCGCTCTGGGGTCGACCTGCCATGCTACTGCGTATCCCGTGGCCCCAATGGGGGCGGCGGAACGCAGAGCTTGCAAAAGGCGCCTTTTAGGGGCTCAGCTCAAAGGACGTGATGTCTTTTCACCTGCGGCTCTGCCGGACACATCGCAAGGCCGGCCGCGCGAACCTTCACAGCGCAAAATAGCGTTGCCAGCTTCCACGTGTATGGCTGATGTGCGGTGCGGTGCGGTCTCGCGCTGCGCGACCGGCTAGCGTTATTGCAATTCCCATCGGTGCTGGCGCGACATCTTCCCGACGGACGTTGAAAACCGTCCCCCCCCACCGCGTACCAACGGCCACCAGATCAAACTGCGAGAACGCTTGCGCCCGGCGATCGAAACAGAGATAGCCGAGCAGCACGGCATCAAAACCCCGCTCGCGGATGAGGCAGCACATCTCCCCGATGCGGTATGCCGAAGACGTGGGCGGATGCGCGCACCAGTTTCCCTCCTCGCACAGGAGTGCGTGCCCAGAAACCCTCATCTT
>CAXFTV010000079.1:0-9416 GCA_964005845.1 uncultured bacterium | reverse complement strand
TCCCAACAAAACTGTGTGGCATCTGAACTATCAGGATCTCATCGCCTTCGGCAAGCTTTTCACCACCGGCAAACTGTGGGTGGAGCGAATCGTGGCCCTGGGTGGGCCGCAAGTTCGCCAGCCGCGTCTTCTGCGCACCCGTCTGGGGGCCGATATCGGCGAACTTATAGAGGGCGAACTGGCGGACGGAGAAAACCGCATTCTCTCGGGCGGAATCCTGGCGGGCCGGCCCGCTGCGGAACCCATGGACTTCCTGGGGCGCTATCACCTGCAAATAGCGGTTTTGGCCGAGGGCCGGGAGCGGGAATTCCTGGGTTGGCAAAAGCCAGGCGGCGACAAGTTTTCGGTGAAAAATATTTTCACGTCCAGACTTTCCCCCAACAAAAAATTCCCCTTTACCACCTCCACTGGCGGCAGTCCCAGAGCCATGGTTCCAATCGGTTCCTACGAACAAATAATGCCCCTTGATATCATTCCCACTTTTCTGCTGCGCTCCCTGATTACAGGGGATGTGGAAAAAGCCCAGGCACTGGGATGCATGGAACTGGACGAAGAGGATCTTAGCCTGTGCACTTTTGTCTGCCCGGCCAAATCCGAATACGCTCCGCTCCTTAGACATACCCTCGAAAGAATTGAGAAAGAAGGCTGATGAAGCTGCTGAGAGACCTGCTCGACCAGGTAGAACCTCACTTTAAAGAAGGCGGCAAGCTAGAAAGACTGTACCCGGCGTACGAAGCGGCCGATTCCTTCCTTTATACACCTGGCGAAGTAACCCATGGTCCGTCCCACGTGCGCGACGGCATCGACCTGAAGCGCATGATGATCACTGTAGTGGTGGCGCTGATTCCCTGCATTTTTATGGCCCTGTGGAATACCGGATACCAGGTCAACCTGGCCATGGCTAAACTGGGCCTGGAATCCGCAGCTGGGTGGCGCGGCGTCATCATTGACATCCTGGAAATCGGCTACGACCCCGGCAGTTTTCTCGCCAATATCTTTCACGGCGCCCTCTACTTCCTGCCGGTCTACTTGGTCACCATGATCGTGGGCGGCACCCTGGAAGCCATTTTTTCTATCATCCGCAAACACGAGATCAACGAGGGGTTTCTCGTCACTGGACTGCTTTTCCCCCTAACCCTGCCCCCCACCATTCCACTCTGGCAGGTGGCTCTGGGTATTGCCTTTGGCGTAGTCATCGGCAAAGAGGTCTTTGGCGGTACCGGGAAAAACTTCCTCAATCCGGCGCTGACTGCCCGGGCCTTTCTCTACTTTGCCTATCCTGCCGAAATTACCGGCGATGCCATCTGGGTCGCCGTGGACGGATTCACCTATGCCAGCCCACTGGGTCTGGTGCCAGCAGAGGGCATACTGGCCCTCACGACTTCGATGACCCAGCTCCAGGCCTTTCTGGGCGCCATCCCAGGATCTATGGGAGAAACATCCACCTTGGCCTGCCTGATCGGTGCATTTATTCTGATCGCAACGGGAGTCGGATCGTGGCGCATCATGTTGAGTATGACCCTCGCCACCATCGGCGGTGCCGCCCTGCTCAATGCCATTGGCAGCACCAGCAATCCGATGTTCGCCATGGATCCCCTGTGGCACCTGGTGCTGGGAGGTTTTGCTTTTGGCACAGTATATATGGCCACCGATCCGGTTTCTGCATCGATGACCAACACCGGCAAGTGGTTCTATGGCGTGCTGATCGGTCTTATGACGATCCTGATCCGAGTGGTCAATCCGGCTTTCCCCGAGGGCGTCATGCTGGCCATTCTTTTCGGGAATGTCTTTGCCCCCGTGATCGACCATTTTGTCATGCAGGCCAATATCAAGAGAAGATTGCTACGAACGGCCACCTAGTTTGTATTGAAAGAGGTATTGCGAAGTGCCTAAAGAAACTGCTGGAAAAACCTTTCTGGTCGCCTTTCTACTCTGCGTCGTCTGCTCGGTCCTGGTCTCCAGTGCCGCCGTTTTCCTGCGGCCGACCCAGGCCATCAACAAAGCCCTGGACAAAAAGAAGAATATTCTCATGGCCGCAGGGCTTAAATTAGAGGGAGCCGACGTAGACGAATTATTTAAAAATATCGAGCCCAAAATAGTCGACATGGCGACCGGCCAGTACGTGGAGGACATCGATCCCGAAACCTACGACCAGCGGCGGGCCGCCAAAGACCCGGCTCAGAGCATTGCGGTTCCCCCCGAAAAGGATCTGGGCAGTATCAAGAGAAAAGCCAATTACGCATCCGTGTACCTGGTCCGCAAAAACGAGCAGGTAAAAAAGATCATTCTGCCCGTACACGGACTGGGCCTGTGGTCAACTCTCTACGGCTTTCTCGCCCTGGACGCCAGGGATTTGAATACTATCAAAGGATTGGTTTTTTACGAACACGCCGAAACCCCGGGTCTGGGAGGAGAAGTCGACAATCCCGCCTGGAAAGCCCTGTGGAATGGCAAGGAGGCCTTTGACAAAGACGGCAATATCCGCATCGAGGTAATTAAGGGCAAGGTGGACCCAAATCGGGATGGAGCCCAGTACCAGGTCGACGGCCTCTCCGGTGCAACTATTACCTCGCGCGGGGTCAGAAGCATGTTGAGATACTGGCTGAGCGCAGAAGGTTTTGGCGCTTATTTGACGCGCTTGAAAGAACGAGGAGTATAGCATGGCTGATTCGCGCGAGACCCTGCTGGGGCCGCTGCTCAACAACAATCCCATCGCCCTACAGATTCTGGGTATTTGCTCGGCCCTGGCCGTGACGAGTAAACTGGAGACCTCTATCGTCATGTCCCTGGCCGTCATTTTTGTGCTCGCTTTCTCCAATATGGGCGTGAGCCTGATTCGCGAACATATTCCCACCAATATCCGCATCATCGTCCAGATGACCATCATCGCCTCGCTGGTCATCATCGTGGACCAGTTTCTCAAGGCCTATGCCTTCGATATCAGCAAGCAGCTGTCGGTGTTTGTCGGTCTGATCATCACCAACTGCATAATAATGGGTCGGGCCGAGGCATTCGCCATGAAAAACGGCGTGGGGACGAGTTTGCTCGATGGGCTGGGCAACGCCCTGGGCTACAGCCTGATCCTTCTGGTTGTAGGGGTTTTCCGCGAGCTCTTCGGCTCCGGTACCCTGCTCGGCTTCGAGGTATTCTCGCTGGCTGCAGAAGGTGGTTGGTACGCACCCAATGGTTTGATGTTGCTCCCCCCCAGCGCTTTTTTCATTATCGGCATTTTCATCTGGGTCCTGCGGAGCTTCAAAGTCGATCAAGTAGAGGAAGAGGAGCACTGAGATGCTTGAAGCCTATCTGAGCCTTTTCGTCAAGGCGGTTTTTGTAGAAAATATGGCCCTGGCCTTTTTCCTGGGCATGTGTACTTTTCTGGCCGTTTCCAAAAAGGTGGAGACGGCGGCGGGCCTGGGACTAGCCGTGATCGTGGTGCAGGGCGTTACCGTGCCGGCCAACAATCTCATCTACCAACACTTGCTCAAAGAAGATGCCCTGGCCTGGGCCGGACTTACCGGGGTCGACCTGACCTTCGTAGGCCTGATCAGCTATATCGGCATGATTGCGGCCATGGTGCAAATTCTGGAGATGTTTCTGGACAAATTTGTGCCGGCCCTCTACAATGCCCTGGGCATTTTCCTGCCGCTGATCACTGTAAATTGCGCCATCCTAGGGGGCTCCCTCTTCATGGTAGAGCGGGACTACAATTTCGGCGAAAGCGTGGTGTTCGGGCTGGGTTCTGGCGTGGGCTGGGCCCTGGCCATCGTGGCCCTGGCCGGAATCCGCGAAAAAATGAAATACAGCGATGTACCGCCCGGATTGCGAGGCTTGGGCATCACCTTCATCACCGTAGGGCTGATGTCTCTGGCCTTCATGTCCTTTTCCGGCGTGCAGTTGTAAACAAGTACTTTCGCTTACCCATGAACCCGTATTAACAGCAAAAAGGGTTTTTTATGAATTTCATTGAGATTACTGCTGGGGTAGGTATGTTCACAGTTGTGGTGCTGGCTCTGGTAGCGCTCATTCTCTTTGCCCGCTCCAAGCTAGTGGCCAGTGGAAATGTCGATATCCTCATCAACGACGATACCGAACGTTCCGTCTCCGTGCCGGCCGGAGGCAAATTACTCAATGTCCTTGCCGACAACAAGATCTTCGTCTCCTCTGCTTGTGGCGGCGGTGGCACCTGCGCTCAGTGCAAAGTACACGTGTACGAAGGCGGTGGCGATATCCTGCCCACGGAACTCTCCCATATAACCAAAGGGCAGGCCCGTGAGGGCATGCGCCTGTCCTGCCAGGTCAGCGTCAAGCAGAACATGAAAATCGAGGTTCCGGCCGAGGTTTTCTCGGTGCAGAAATGGGATTGCGAAGTGGTTTCCAATCGCAATGTCGCTACTTTTATAAAAGAATTAGTGCTCAAATTGCCGGAAGGAGAAAATCTCAATTTTCAGTCCGGAGGTTTTATCCAGATCGACGTCCCTCCCTTCGAAACCAATTTCAGTGAGTTCGACATCGAAGAAGAATTCCACGAGGATTGGGATCGCTTTCGGGTATGGGATCTGAAAACGGTCAACAGGGAAACCATCTTTCGCGCCTATTCCATGGCCAATCACCCGGCCGAAGGCAATATCGTCATGCTAAACATCCGCATTGCCACGCCGCCGCCCGACCGCGAAAAAGGTGGCTGGATGGATGTCATGCCGGGCCTGGCTTCCTCGTACGTATTCAATCTCAAACCCGGCGACAATGCTACGATTTCCGGCCCCTTCGGCGAATTCTTCATTCAGGAAACGGATCGGGAAATGCTGTATATAGGTGGTGGTGCTGGCATGGCCCCATTGCGTTCGCACATCTTTCACCTGTTCCACACGCTGAAAACCAACCGCAAAGTTTCCTACTGGTACGGAGCGCGTTCGAGCAAGGAGCTTTTCTACGAAGATCACTTCAAAGACATAGAGAAAGATTTTCCGAATTTCTCCTTCCATGTAGCCATGTCCGAACCACTTCCCGAAGACAATTGGACCGGCTATAGAGGTTTTATCCACCAGGTAGTACTGGAAAACTATCTGGATAACCACCCTGCGCCCGAAGATATAGAATATTACCTGTGCGGCCCGCCCCTGATGCTGCAGGCCGTTCTCCGCATGCTGGAGGATCTGGGCGTCGAAGAGGAAATGATCCGCTTCGACGAATTCTAAACGTCGATGGCCCGATAAAATTATCGAAAGATATTAACGTGAATATTTTACTCCCTGCTTTTGTGATTTTTGCGCTAGTCATGGTGGGCATGGCGGTCGGAGTTATCTTCAGTAACCGGCGGCTCAAAGGTTCCTGCGGCGGCCTGAATACTATGCAGGACCAATTTGGCCAACCCCTGTGTGAGTGCGGTTCTGTGCCGGGAGAGTGCGGTATCGTAGAAGAAGAAGTAGAAACAGAAGAGAAGGAAGCCGTGCTGGCCCACTCCTGAATCCACCTCAGTCTGCATTGCTCATCCGGCAAACCCGTGGTTTGCCGGATTTTTTTATAATGCACTCAAATCCTGCTGAAATGCAGCTACAGGAAACCGCGCATGCCCTTGCCAATGCGCTCAGGGTAGGAGGATCGCAATGAACCCCCCAAGAGATTCTGGAGCCAGAAAGTCGGCTCGCGAATATGCCCAGGCTGGACCATATCTTACAGCGGGAACGCAATTTGCGGCATCGATTATCATGTGCTTATTGGGTGGTTGGTGGATCGATGGAAAGCTGGATACAACGCCTTTATTCCTTATCCTCGGCATCTTCCTGGGGGCGGTGGCAGGTTTTTATAATCTCTACAAAACTTTGATAGCCTCAGAAAAGAAAAAAAAGGATATCGATAAGGAGGTAGTATAAGCTGATGTTAGAAGGTATTGTTGCGGGAGCCGGCCTAGCCGCCCTCAACGGACTGGGGGCCTGTTGGACGATCCACTGGACCTTTGATAAAAGTTTCCAGACTTTTTTAAAAGTCTTTATGGGGGGCGTTTTGCTCCGTCTAGCACTGGTGGGGATCGGCACTTTTTTACTTCTCTGGTATACTTCAATCCACAAAATGGCCTACACCGGAGCCCTTATAATCACCTTTATCATCTTTCAGATCGTCGAAATTGTCTTCGTGCTGAAAAGGCTCAAAAGAGAAAAAGAATCCAGAGCCGGACGACCAAACCCAGAATAAATCCAGACTTAGACGAAGGGGCTGACAAAGCGAAAAGATGAGAAGTTCGGATATAGTATTCAAATAACCAAAGTAGTTGCCCCTAAAGTGTTGACATAATTAATCCCTCTGTTTAATTTATTGCGCAGTCATCTAAGATAGCTTATCGCAATACCTCCCTTTTGTTGTTTTTTTTAAGGTAATTAATGGCAGGCGAAGCACATGCGGCCGACGCCGCAGACGGCAAAGTAGATATCATAGGGCACATTTTGGACCACGACTATCTGGAAGTGCCCTTCTGGAAAGCCCAGCACTACCTCGACGGTAAAATCCCCCTTCCTTCATTTGAACTTTTTGGTATCGACCTGTCGATCACCCGCCACGTGGTGATAATGTGGGTCGTAGGGGCGTTGCTCATCGTCCTGCTGACGGCGGCCTTCCGGCGCCCCCGCATGGTACCCTCGGGTCTGGCTAACCTGTTCGAGGCCCTGGTGGTTTTTATCCGCGACGAAGTCGTCATCCCCGTTATGGGCGAGCACGGCAAAGTTTATCTGCCCTACCTGCTCACGGTTTTCTTCTTCATTATGTTTTGCAATCTCATCGGCTTGGTACCCTACAGTGCCACGGCTACGGGGAATGTCAATGTCACTGCAAGTCTAGCCATTCTCACCTTCGTAATAACTCAGGGTGCCGGGATCATCAACAACGGTCCAATTGGCTACTGCAAGAGCCTGATTCCATCGGGTATGCCCTGGTGGCTTCTGCCCATCATGGTTCCAATAGAAATCATCAGCCTGTTCGCCAAACCTTTTGCCCTGTGCATTCGCCTCTTCGCCAATATGATCGCCGGGCACGTCGCCATTCTGGTTTTTCTGGGACTAATAATCATGCTCCAGAGCCTTTATGTGGCACCGTTCTCAGTAGCTTTTGCCACGGCACTTTACCTGCTCGAAATATTCATCGCCCTTGTTCAGGCTTATATCTTTACCCTGCTTTCGGCGTTGTTCATAAGCATGGCCGCTCACCCAGAGCACTAGCGGGGTTTCACTCGTCCAAGTAGGAGGGAGTTAGACATGGAGGTTCAATTCGCGTACTTAGGAGCTGGCATTGGTGCCGGCCTGGCAGCCATAGGTGCTGGTCTAGGGATCGGCCTCGTGGGTGGTCACGCCATGGAGGGCATTGCCCGGCAGCCCGAAGCCGTTGGCGATATCCGGACCAATATGATCATTGCCGCTGCCCTTATCGAAGGTGTCGCCCTGTTGGGCGAAGTCATCTGCGTCCTGATTGTCGTTACCAAATAAGTATTAAATTCGACCAAGGAACGAGTCTGGATTATGCTGGATCCTCATTTAGGGACGATCATCTGGACGCTTGTCACTTTTCTGTTTGTCCTCGTCGTCCTGAAGGCCACTGTTTGGAAACCACTTCTGAGTGCCCTGGACGAACGCGAAAAACGGATAAGCGACGCTCTGGAAAGTGCCGACAAAGCCCGGGAAGAAGCCCAGTCCGCCCTTAGCGAAAACCAGGAAAAGCTTGCGGAAGCCGAAGAAGAAGCTCGCGAGATCGTCCGCAAATCGCGAGAAGAAGCGGAAAAAGTCGGCCAGGAGATCGTCGAAAAGGCGCGCGCCGAGGCCCAACTGACGGTAGATCAGGCGCGCACTAGCATCGAAACCGAAAAACTCGCTGCCCTTACGGAGTTGCGCCGCGAAGTAGCGGACCTGGCAGTACAGGCCGCCAGCACGCTGATAGATGCCAACCTCGACGACGAAAAGAACCGGAAACTGGTGGATGACCTGATCGCCGGAATCCCCCAGGCACCGGCAGAAAACAACTAAGCGCGATCCGGCCCTTGACCCGATCTTGCCGGATCACCAACCAAAATAAGAGAGCCCGAAACTCCAATGAAAGCTCCCGAGGTAGTTCAGCGCTATGCGGGAACTCTACTTGACGCCGCCGCCGAAACCCATGTCTTTGCCCCGGTGCACCAGGATGTCGAGCGCCTGTTGGCAACCCTGGATGCTTCCGCCGAACTGGTGTCCTTCCTGACCGACCGCCTGATTGGCGAGGATGTTAAAGGCCGTGTTATTGAACAGCTTTTTACTGGAAAACTGCAGGATCTCACCCTGAACTTCCTGCTGCTCCTGGCCCGCCGTCGCCGAGTTGATCTGTTGCCTGAAGTCCTCAATGCCTGCATGGAATTGTTTGATGAGCGCGCCGGCATCACCATTGCCGAAGTGCGATCAGCAGTGGAATTGGGCGAGGAGCAGACAGAAAATCTGCGCGCCAGTCTGGCCGCCTACACGGGCAAAGAAATCAGACTCCAGGCCCGGATTGACAAAAAGGTCCGTGGTGGACTTATCGCCCAGGTTGGAGATACCGTTTTCGATGGCAGTCTGACGACCCATTTGCAACGCCTGCACCGTCAGTTGGTCGGAACCTAAGGCCATATTTTTTAAGTATAAAAGAGGAAATAAGTTATGTCCGCCGAAACAATGGTACAGCCCGACGAAATCTCCCAGATTCTCAAACAGCAATTGCTGGGCTTTGAAAAGGAAATCGACGTATATGAGAGTGGGACCGTGCTCTACGTCGGCGATGGTATCGCCCGGGTTCACGGACTGGGAAACGTCCGCGCCACCGAGTTGGTGGAATTCCCCCACGGCATCATGGGAATGGCGCTCAACCTCGAAGAGGACAACGTCGGATGCGTGCTCTTTGGCGACGATACCCAGATTAAAGAGGGCGATACAGTCAAGCGCAGCGGTCGCATCGTGGAAGTACCGGTCGGCGAAGAATTGCTGGGCCGAGTAGTCAATCCGCTGGGGCAGCCCATCGATGGCAAGGGAGAAATCAACACCGCCCAGACCTCACCAGTCGAACGCAAGGCTCCAGGTGTCATCCAGCGCCAGCCCGTCGAGGAATCATTGCAGACCGGAATCAAGGTCATCGATGCCACCGTGCCGATCGGACGGGGCCAGCGCGAATTGATTATCGGCGACCGCCAGACCGGCAAAACCGCCATCGGAATCGACACCATTATCAATCAGAAGGACTCCGGGGTCAAATGCGTCTACGTGGCTATTGGCCAGAAGGCATCCTCGGTCGCCAAGGTAGTAGCGGAGTTGGAGGCAAATGGCGCCATGGATTACACCATTGTGGTTTCGGCCACCGCCAGCGATCCGGCGCCGCTGCAGTTTATGGCGCCCTACTCCGGTTGCTCAATGGGCGAATACTTCCGCGATAAGGGC
>CAXFTV010000078.1:0-4984 GCA_964005845.1 uncultured bacterium | reverse complement strand
TGCTCGACAATCAGCAGGCGGTGGGCGTGCTTGAGAGTGGAGAGTCGGTGCGCAATCGCAAACGTAGTGCGGCCCTGGACCAGACGCGCCAGTGCCTCCTGAATCTGGGCCTCCGTCTGGGTATCTACATTAGAGGTAGCTTCGTCGAGAATGAGGATGCGGGGATTGCGCAGAACCGCCCGCGCAATGGAGATGCGCTGGCGCTCGCCGCCGGATACGCGGGTACCGCGCTCGCCCACCAGGGTATCGTAGCCCTCGGCCATATCCAGGATGAAATCGTGGGCGTTGGCGGCCTTGGCGGCGGCGACGATTTCGTCCAGGGAGGCTTCGGGATTGCCGTAGGCGATGTTCTCAGCCACCGTCCCGTTGAATAGAAAGGGATCCTGGAGCACGACGCCGATCTGTTCGCGCAGGGACTTCAGGCCAACCTTGCGGATATCGTGGCCATCGATGAGAATTTCCCCCTCTTCGATGTCGTAAAAACGGCAGATGAGGTTGATTAGAGTACTCTTGCCGGCGCCGCTGTGCCCGGCCAGACCAATCATTTCGCCCGGTTCCACCACAAAATTCAGATTTTTGAGAATCGGCTTTCCGGGTTCGTAGGCAAAGCTGACGTCGCGAAATTCTACTCGCCCCCGAACCGGTGGCATGGCTGCAGCCCCGGCCCAATCGGGCACATCAGGCTGGGTATCGAGGACCTCGAAGACCCGCTCGGCCGAGGTGGCGGCACGCTGGAAGCGATGGTTGAGGCGGCAAAGGCTCTCGACTGGACCGTAGAACTGCCACATATAACCAGTGAAGGCGACAAACTCGCCCAGGGTCAGGCTGCCGTCCAAAACCTGGCGCCCGCCCACCCACCAGATGATGAGCGTGCCCAGGGAGGTAAGAAAAGCCATGCTCGGACTGAAAACACTGCGCATGCGGGCCACCCTCAATTCGCCGCTGAGCAAACCCTTGCTACGCCCCTCGAATTTGTCCACCTCGCGCTTTTCCTGGGCAAAGGCCTTAACCACCCGCACCCCTGGAATAGTACCGGCCAGGAGGGCGCTAAGGCCGGCCCAACGGCGCCACAGACCGCGGTAGGTAGTGTGGAGCCGCTTGCCGAAGTAAAGGGTCACCAGCACCAGAAGCGGGGTCGGCAGCAGTACTAGTGCCGCCAGGCTGGCATTGAGAGTAAAGAGAATGACGCAGATGATGACCAGGGTGAGGATGTCGCGAATGACCTCCTGCAAACCATCGCTTATAAAGTCCTGCAGACGGCCTACGTCCTGGGTGACGCTGGACATGATGCGGCCGGTTTCGTGCTGGTTGTAAAAGCTGAGAGATAAGGCGTGCAGATGGCGGTAGACCTGGTTGCGCAGATCGAAAGTGATGCGCTGCCCCAGACGTGCCAGGATATAGCTGCGGAAGGCGCCGATGCCGTTGCGGGAAACGTGGATCAGCAGCAGCAGTGCCACCAGCAAAGCCAGTGTGCGGGTGGCCTCGTCCCACTCCGAACCCGGCACCATGCTCGTGGACGCCACCGAGGTACTCGGAGCAACGGCCTCGACGCCCTCTGCCTGTGCCACCGCACTGGCTGCCGCTGGCCCGAGCACCTCGTCGATCAGAGAGCGCATCAGCAGTGGCGGTGTCAGACCGATCGCAGTACCCGCCAGCATGAGCACGAGGCTAAGCACCCCCATCCTCCAGTGGGGCCGCGCATAGTTCAGCAGGCGGAAGAGCAGCCTCCCCTTTTCAAGACAGGCCGGACACACCCCGTGCCAGTGGGGGATGACCCGATCGCAGCGCTCGCAGCGCCTGCCCTTGCCGCGGGCCCCACCAACCCTGCCCTCAACCAGTTTCTTTTCGTCCTCGTCGGGTCGGGCCCGGCGCACCAGGGCCTCGATGCGCTCGGGCAACTCTGCGAACTTGGGAATCAGGGACTTGGAAAACAGTGCCACCGTGGTACCCTTTTCGGCACTCCGCACTTTGAGCATACCGCTGCCGAAGTGCTCCCGGATTTCCAACCGATCGATCTCGACAAGGGGAAAATCGACGATATCGGGCACTCCCCCCCCATCTGGACTGAAGGCGATCAAGCGCTCTTCGGTGGCCACCAGCCAGGCGGGCCCGTACTCGCCGTCGAGTTTGATATCGCTGGAGACGGACAGTTGGAGAGGGGTGCCGGGTGCCATCAGCTCCTGCAGGTCGCTGCGAATCTCCTCCGGAAGTTCCTCGTTAAAAGAGGGTGAGATTTGTTTTTCCATTTTCGCCATTCGCATTATAATTCTCTCTAGCGGTAGCTCACACCGCTAAAAAAGATCCGCGCGATCTCGTCGGCCATTTGCTGCACCGCGAGGTCTTCCTCGTTGTGGCGCAGGACCGAGCGCACCATGCCGAGCAGGATCTGCGCCCCGGTGCGCGGATAAACTATGTCGAGGGCACCAGTATCGCGTCCATACTCCAGAACCGCGGCAATGGCATCGATCAAATCAGCCCGCTCCCGGTGCCAACGCTGGCGGTTCGGCCGGCTCTCCCCGCCCACCTTGCCGTCTTCGAGGTTCATCAGGCGAAAAAAAAATCGGTTCTGCTGGAAAAAGTCAACCAGGGTAGCGATGAGTTCGCGGATTTTTATTTCCAGCTGACTTTGGATGGTCAGAACGGAACGTATCTGCTCTTTCAGTTCTTCGATTCCCTGAAAGATAACGGCGAAGTAGAGACTTTCTTTGTCCGGGAAGTAGCGATAGATGGTCCCCTTGCCGACACTTGCCTGCCGCGCCACATCTTCGATCAGCACTTCATCGAAGGGGTTTTCGGCAAAGGCGCGCCGCGCGCTATCCAGAATCCGCGCCGCGCGGTCCTGCTGTTTGGGCGTCCTGGGCCTCTTGCTTGACTCCGCTACCTCTGGCATCATTAAAACGAAATCTCCACAAAATAGAACTGACCGGTCAGTTCTATTTTCAAGATAAGACTATCACCGCCTTATAGCAAGCCCATCAGCAAAATATCGAGCGTGGGAGAGCCCTTTGTCGGTGGCCTCTTTGGGGGGGATCGGAAGCGAGGCAAGGATGCCCTGGTGGCTTGCGCCAGGTTGCAGATTAGTGGGGCCGCAGCCCTGGAGCACCATAGCAAACCGCGCTAAACCGCCCCTGCGGCCACCCTCCGGAACAAGCGCCATCGCGCCTCGCGAATTGTCGAAAAGCAGTTTTTGAGTATATTGTTGCAATGACCGACACCACTGCAGACATTGCGCTGTGGCGCCATCACCTGGAGGACGAGGCCGATGCCGCCTACCTCTACCGGGTTCTGGCCGCTACCGAAGCCAATCCCGAACGCCGCGATATCTACCGCCGCCTCGCCGATGTCGAAGACCGCCACACTGCCCTATGGCAGCAGGTCTTCGCCGACCGCAACATCGAAATGCATCCGCCGGCGCCCTCCTGGCGCGCCCGCCTGCTCGGCTGGACGGCCCGCCGCTTCAGCCCCTCTATTCTAATCCCCCTGCTCCTGCGCGAAGAAGGTCAGGAGGTGATGAGCTACCTGGACCTGTACCGTCAGAGCCCCTCGGGCACGGCGCGGGATACCGCCCAGACGCTCGCCAAAGAATCGGCCGAACACGCAGAAGCCCTGGGGACCCTGGTAAAAAGTACGGGCGAACCCTGGCACCGGGCCGACTCGGGCAGTTTTGTGCGCAACGTGGTCTACGGCTTCAACGACGGACTCACCGCCAACTTTGGACTGGTGGCCGGCGTCATCGGCGCCCACGCCGACGCCCATATCATTCTGGTAACCGGTCTGGCCGGAGTGGTGGCCGACGCTCTTTCGATGGGCTCCTCCGGCTACCTGGCCGCCAAGAGCGAACGGGAAGTCTACAGTCACGAGATCGCCATCGAAAGACAGGAAGTCCGGCTGATGCCCGAAGTCGAGGAAGAAGAGCTGTCGCTGATCTACCAGGCCCGGGGCATGAGCGAAGAGAACGCCCGCAAACTGGCGTCCGACACCATCCGCGATCCCGAACGCGCCCTCGAGGAACAAATCCGCGAAGAGTTGCGCATCGGCGAGGCCCACACTACTCCTCTTAGGGAAGGCTGGACCACCGGTACAGCCACGGCTGTGGGCGCCCTGATTCCGGTGGCGCCCTTCCTGTTTTTTCAGGGAGCGCTGGCCATGTGGTTGGCCTTTGCCCTGGCCATGATCTCCCATTTTGCCGTGGGTGCGGCCCGCAGCATTTTCACCGGTCGCCGCTTCCTGCGCAGCGGCTTGGAAATGTTCGCCGTGGGCATGGGGGTCGCCGCCGCCGGCTACATCGTCGGCGACCTGGTCATGCGCTGGCTCTAGCGACTGAACCAAGCGCCACCCACCTGCCCTCTCCCGCAGGCCCACAGAACTACCCCGCATCCGACGAATCGGTTCATCGCTGCCGGAATTGAGCAAGGGCTCCTTCCCTGGATTTTGCCCACATCCTGGTCGAAGGCGCCATAGAGGTGCGAAATAATGGCGAACTTCGGCATCAAAGAGGATCTGCAGACCAAGGGGCCAGTATCAGTGATGGCGCGCGGGAACGTCCTGCCATGGGGGTGAGACGTTCCCCCATTTTCCCAGCCCCTGCCGCGCTAGCGCCCCACCTTGAAGCTACTGGCCGTATAGGTCAGACTCTGACCGGGCTTGAGCGGTGCCACCTGGGTATTGGGTGATAAAAAGCCGACTGCCCGACGCAATTCGTCGATATCGGCCGGCTGCCCCATGGTCTCACCGTAATGGCAGGGAATAACGATGTCTGGACGAATGAAACTGGCTGCCCTGGACGCCTCGCGCACCCCCATGGTGTACTGGCCGCCCACCGGCATAATGGCGATCTGGGGGCCGTACATCTGCCCGATCAACTGCATATCGCTGAACAGGCAGGTATCGGCGGTATCGTAAATAGTGATACCGTTGGCAAAGGCTATTGAAAAACCACTAACCGCGCTGTCCGGCCTGAAGTAGTGCCCCTCGGGCGGCGGCC
>CAXFTV010000077.1:0-10019 GCA_964005845.1 uncultured bacterium | reverse complement strand
TCATCTACACCGTCGTCGGGGCCGCGCGGATTGCGCGGGTCTTTGTGCGACCCCGGAACGACCCAGGTACCACCATTAAAGGGGGTAACGTCTTCCGGACCAAGATACCACACTGTGGACAGCGCCATACAGACGTCGGGAAATGGTTGGGCAACAGCACCGCAGTGAATCCAGGGATCATCGGCCGTGGGAATATAAGCCGTTAGGTCATGCGGCCAGTCCGAATGCCAGCTGCGCGCGCGCAACTGCTTTTCGCTCAACGGCCTATCCGGCCATGGTTTGGATGATTTGTTGACCTCGGTCTGCAAAATCCGCACGTGCGTGTCGAGCATCGCCTTGGCAACCTGTAAAACGCGCGGTTCTGCTAAGTACTCCGCAAAGGTTTCGTTGCGCGCAATGTCACATAGTTCGGCATAAGGTGCTTCAGGTGCCCGAACGGGCTCGCGGACCTCAATGTCCGCTGAATTCTCCCCATTGGCGGCAGCGGCCAATCTCAGCTGCTCCGATTCGACGCGTTTCTCCCGCTCGCGTTGACGATCTTTTTCAAGCAGCTGGCGTCCCCGAACAACGCTTTCGCGGACCTCACCCACCCGATCTTTGGGGACTACCCGCTCAATGACGCAGAATCCCTGCACCCGCAAGGACTCCAAATATCCTTCAATTTCAGCGTCCCCGCCTTTGGGGATGCCCGTGCCGATGGAATACGGTCTTCTCAATCTCTCATCGAGAATTGCATGGGTCGTCATAATATACCTAACCTTTATCTTGGGGAAATACCCGAGCGGAAATCGCGTTGAACTCTGCCGCTTCCTCTGCACTCAAAAGACCCCCGACCACCAGGTAACCCTCCAGGTCGAACACAAGCCTTTATTCCGGCGTCATGCCAAACTCCTACCACTCAAAAACTACTTTACCCGTCGCACCCGTATCAAAGAGCGCAAAGGCTTCAACTGCGTCTTCAATCCCGAACCGGTGCGTCACGATATCATCCAGAGGCACGGGTGTTTTGCACAAAAACTCAATCTCATCGTAATAAGAGGCCATCGAATATACCGAATTGCCTCTTATTCTGAGATCCTTTGCCATCAGATCGCCAAAATTGATATCTAAATCTGAACTGCCGCTACCTACATAGACAACCGTTGCGCCCCGGCTGGCGACCTGTGCCGCCTGGCGCCTGGCGATCGAGTTGCCCGAACACTCCAGCACGCCCCCAGCGCCTTTCCCATCCGTCAGATCCCGGATCGCTTCGACGGGATCGTCCTTATCCGCGTCAATCACGAGCCCCTTTCCCACCTTCTTTGCCAGTTCGATTCTGTAGGGATTTACATCCACACCAATGCCGCGATACCCCAGACCAAGGCCGAGCAACAACCCCGAAAGCCCAACCGGTCCCAGGCCAAATACAACCAGCGTATCTCCCGCATGCGCCGGAATTTTCTTCAACGCAGAAAATGAGGTTCCAGCCGTACACGCAAGCTGAGTCGCCACCTCAAAGGAAAGCGCTTCGGGTAGCGGCAGACAGTAGCGTACATCCGTCACCATATAGTCTGCATGCGAGCCATCTTGGGTGCGCCCAAAGGCCCCCCTCACATCGCTACAAAACGCCGCATTTCCCGCACGGCAATCCATGCAGTAACCACATCCGGTGCGATGATACACGCACACGCGATCGCCCACTGAAAAATGATCGACATTCGGCCCTACTGCGGCGATGATTCCCGCAGGTTCATGACCGGAAATCATACCTGCGCGTTCAGCTGCCCACGCGCGGCTGCTGTGATACTTGTGCAGGTCGCTGCCACACAGCCCGGCAATCTTCATTTCAACGACCACCTCACCTGGACCAGCTTCTGGCGGTGGAAAATCGCGCACTTCTACTTCGCTTTCACCCAGATAGACGACACCTTTCATTTTGCCGCTCCCTAGATACCGATGCGCTGGCCGAAAATGGTTACGCCCAGATTCCTGTAGCGCTCGCAATCCTCAGGTGTATCGACGCCAAACCCAACGCCAACTTTGACGTGCGAATCGCCGACCTGATCCAGAACGTTTTTTATGCAATCCTCCACTGTTCGATACGGAAATTTCGGATGGCCCTCGATGCTGAAGAGCAAATCGTTGGGCCCAAAGTTGAACACATCCACTCCGGGTTTTGCCAGCTTTCCGGCATTGATAACGGCCTGCACCGACTCAATCTGAATCGACATCCAGCCATAATTATTCCACCAGGGGGCATAATCGAGCCGCTCGGGGCGTTCATGCAAACCAAACCGCAGTGTGCCACCCCAGCTGCGCTTGCCAACCTGGGGGTAATAGAAAGCATTCACCGCTTCATCCACGACCGCTTCTTCTTCGACCTCGGGCACCATCACACTCGAAGGCCCCAGGTCGAGATAATTGCCAATCAGGTAAGCATGGCGGGTGTGTTTAATGCGTATCTGAACGGGCATCTCCAGTTCGTCCGCCATCGCACAGAAAGATACCAGCAGAGCTTCATTAAAAGGCCCATGTTGCGCATCGACACTGACGTAATCACATTGGTGCTGTCCGATCAGATCTGCAAATTGGCCGGCTTCAATTTCCATCGGCACAGCAATGGATCTTATAATCTCACCCTCGCGGATGCGCTGTTTCAGAGTTCTCTTTGTCATGCAACCTCCCTAATCCAATTTGTAAAGGGTTCTCGCATATTCGGCGAGGATATCCTGGCGCCCTTCCAGACCCGGATCGCGGGGATGCGCCTGAGGGAGCGAATCAAAATCCCAACGCGGCCAATCCGTGGCAAATACCAGCTCGCCACTCATATGTTCATGTTGTTTCATAGCGACTCGTGCAAACGTCCTCAACCACACTCGCACTGTAAGTTCCTATATGTATTAATTATTAAAAAACAGTACTTTATAGTAATGCCCATTTCGCCGGTGACCAAATTTTGACTATTTGACACGGTTTTAAGCCCTTTCGATCTTTAGAATATAGCACCGCTTCTACGATTATAACAGGCCCTAGGGCGGATCACCCGAAAAGCCGGACACCTGCACCGGCCTGGGGCCTGTTTCTTCTTCCTTGCAGGCTCGCCAGAAGGAGGTGATTATGGACTTCACTCCTTCCACACTTGATTCAGACCAATTCCGCAAGCACATAAGACGGCAGATAGAATACCATAAGGAACGTCCCTTTGCGGATGTGTTGGAAGCTTGGCTACGAGAACGCTGGGAGGCCTGTCCAAAATCAAGGGATGCTTCCTGGCATCTCTCCCCCCTTTCCATGATGTTGAGAAGAGAGGATGTTGATCGTGTCCAGAAGCTTACTGGTAAGTTTAAGAAGCTGTCTTAAAAAGCTGAAAAAGTTGACACGGGCTTGAAAAGACGTACTCACCAGGCCACCTTTAGGTTCGACGAAAAACCCTAAAGCGAAAGGCGCCCAATGAGTACGCAGACTAAATATCCGACCGATTTGACCGACCCGCAATGGCAGCTCCTGGAGTCGTTGTTGCCGCCGCGCCCATGGCGGCCGGGTGGACCGGGTCGACCGCCGTGTTCGAGGCGGCAGGTGATCAATGGCATTTTGTATGTAACCAAGACCGGCTGTCAGTGGCGCATGCTGCCGCCGGAGTTTGGTCGATGGAAAACGGTGTATGGCTACTTCCACCGTTGGAGCCGAGCTGGGTGTTGGCAGCAGATGCTGGAGACGTTGACCCAACGCGAGCGCCAACGACAAGGACGCCAGCCTACCCCGTCGGCCGGTAGTGTGGATAGTCAGAGTGTCAAGACGGCAGCCCAAAAACAGGCCAAGGGTTACGACGCCGGCAAACAGATCAAGGGGCTTAAACGGCATGCCTTGGTCGATACTTTGGGGCTGGTGATCCGGGTGCGGGTGACCCTGGCCAATACGACCGATCGAGACGGGTTGATGAGCATGTTGAGCGCCTACTTTGCCAGGGGCGTCCCACGCTTGAAAAAATTGTGGGTCGATGGCAGTTATCGGGGCGACGGCCTCAAAAAATGGGTCGCCGCCTTGAAGCAAACGCACAAAATCGACTTGGAAGTCGTCGAAAAGCAGGGACCCGGCTTTGCCGTGGTGCCCCGACGCTGGGTCGTCGAACGCACCTTTGCCTGGCTGCTCAATTATAGACGCCATGCCAAAGACTATGAGGGCGTGCCGCACCATAGCGAAGCCTTGATTCATATTGCTATGATTCATCTGTTACTAAAAAGGCAAACACGAATTTGCCTGTTTTAAGACAGCTTCTAAGGAAATTGAAGAATTCTACCTTTATTGGAACTCCGGACTATTTGCAGAAGCCCAAAAATTGCTGAAAAACTTTCCGAAAGTGCGGAAAGCGGTTGGGTTTAACTACGACGATGAAGATGGTTATTACTTCGAACAATGCGCGCGGTTTTCCAACTGGGGTATTTGGACCAGTTCTGGTTTGCTGAAGGACCTTACCCCTCATGGTCGAATGCGGGACTTTCTCTCGTCTGTGTGGAATCTTGGACGTAATATCCAGCATGATTCCAGCGGCAACTACCGGAGCATTTTGCTCCTGGGACCAACAGGCACCCAGAAAGAGAAACTGGCGCAGGGCATCCATGAGATAGCTTGCAGGGATGGCTTTCAGATCATCAGGTGCAAGGACCTGGGAAAGGACCCCCAGGAGCTTTTTCGAGTTTGCCAGTATGGGGGCACCGTATTTCTTGAAGGAATTGATGAGCTTCCTTCCAAATGGCGGGATTCTCTAATGGAAAGGCTCAAAGAGAGGGGGGAATCCAATCTGCTCCTCATCAGTAGCACAAACAAAAGGCTTGAAGATCAGGGATTTCACCACCATATATACTCGGCAACTCCGTGCTATCCCCTGCAAGTGCCATCCCTAAAGGAGAGAAAGGATGACATCCCACTACTGGTAAATCAGATGCTCCTCTGCTGGGGTTCAACCGACCTTGACGATGTGCGGCATTACATGGCCTTTGTGCTTAGGCGTGTTTTCACAAAGAGTAAAGTTTCTGGAGATATTACCTGGTTAAACAGGGAGGTGGATAGGTGGGTCAAAGAGTTTTCGCCGAGGACACCCATGCGCCTTCCTGATAGTTTGCAGGATCAGAAGCTAAATGAGGATTTGCCCGATTCGGCGGAAAGTAGATGGGCATTACTCGATTGGGACCAAATTACAATAGAGCTCGTTTCCAATGATTCAATTAGAATCAGTGGCGGAGGCAAATCTGAGACGTATCATTATCAAAAGTTGGGGTTCAATGATGGTCGCAAAATAGATCAACCCAATAGGTGTTGGAGTGTTTTACAGAAACTTACTGAGCATGGGGAATTTTCTTGGGAAACCGACATCGATCAACGGACTCGAAACCAAGCCAAGAAAGCCATCCAGATAATACGAAAAAAACTAAAAGAAATAATAGGGATTGATGAGGACCCATTTGAGAACTACCGGAAGGTAAAAGCATATAAGCCCAAGTTTAAGTTAGTAGATAAGCGCTATGGGGGCACTGGTATTGAAAATGCCTTGAAGCCTGAAACACAGAACTTCGAAAATGAAGAAGATGCCATCGACTCTGATATATTAGATATGATGAATGAAGAAATAAATAGGTAGAAATATTAGACCTTAACCACTTACCTGTTTAGAAAGTCTGATTTCGCCGCAGTCAGCCACATCTGCCTTATCCACCCCTTCAATTTTTATCTTTTAACGGTCTCGGTGAAAATTCGCTAAGCCCTTCCTAAATAATTTAACTTTTCTAATCCTTCCTGTAACTAATTATTAAACAACATTTTAAGAAGTAATAGATGGGCATTTCTGGTGATTCTTTTTCCCTCTCTCAGTGAACGTTCACCATTGATGTGTGAAAGCTCTTTTGGAAGCCAGACGCATCAACTTGTTGAGGAGGAATCGTGCGAAAGCCTTTTAGGTTAAAATTGGAAATTTTCCACCGCGGGCTTGTTCAAGCAGATATTGCCCAGGCGCTGGATATGTCGGGGGAAGAACTGCCGATATGAGTGCAACTAAATGGGTTCGACTCTCTGAGATAGCCCAGCACTGCGGCCTCTCAAAACATACCATTTATAAGTTCGCTCGATCTGGCGTCATCCCGCACGGACGAGCAGGCCGCGTTCTGGTGTTCAATATCAATGACGTAGACGAGTGGATCCGGCAGCACGGCAGTTCCGGGCAGCTAGACTTTCCGGCCGCCGAGGAGAAGGCCCGGCAGGCGGATCAGGAAGAAGAAGTAGACCGGATTTCATCGGATATTCTGGCCAACACCTGACCCTACACGCAAAAAAGTCCCAGGGCGGCGGGCAGCTTGAATCCTGGGACAGAAAGGATTGTCATATGGAAATACTTTCAAAGTCACCCTCCGCCAAGGGGGACGTCCTCACCCTTCCAGAAAGCTCAGTTGCTGAAGAAGCGGCTCAAGCTTTTCATGTGGGGCCCTTCGGGTGTGGGTAAAACGACCCTAGGGCTTCAATTCCCTCAGCCTGTAATCATCGACCTTGAGGGGGGAGCCTATCTCTACGGGGACTCTTATGATTTCGATATCTTCCGCACCAGTAGCACGGATGAGGTGAAGGATGCAGTGGATTGGTTGAACACTCACCAACATTCTTACAAGACCCTCATTATTGATCCAATGACAGTATACCGGGACGCGCTGCAGTGGAAGTGGTCCAATATTTTCTTGCGGCGGAACAAGGACTCAAAAGGGTATCGGTTTGAGTTCTATAACTTGCAAGCCCGGGACTGGATGACCAAATGGCGGGGTATGCATTCGCCCAGGGGACCTTGTAGCGTTCGCGGAGGAAAATTTGGTAGACCGCCGGGACCGGCGAGGCGGATAAAATAATAACGCCGGATTTTAACAAACGCCATAATTCCAATAGAAAGGAAAAAAATGGCAATTTTTGAATTAGAAAAAACGACGTTCGAACCTCATCCGGAGGGGACTTTTGAGGGTCACATTTCTGAGGTGCGTGATATGGGCAAGCAGGACACAAAATTTGGTCCTCGGCCCCGCATTGCCATTATAATTCAGAATCATGACCTTGCAAAGGGCAACGGCCAACCTTGGTTGCACTGGGAGTTTTGCAACCTGGCTTCCGGAAAAAATTCTCGGCTCACGACTCTGCGGCAAAAGCTCCTAAGAAGGGCCTTGACGCCCGAGGAGTTGCGGTCATTTGACCCCGAGGCGGAGATGATTGGGAGGGATGTTAGCTTCCAGATCGAGCATGCCTTTGGTGAACGCCACGTTTTTGCAAACCTTATTTCCTGGTCTTTGCGTTCCGATGAAGGGGCGCGGAAGACAGGTGATAGTCAAGGTGGTCTGAATTTTTGACGACCGGAGGGAAGGCTAAATGTCTCCCCTCCTTTTTTTTGGAAGACTGGAGGCATTCACCCAGATTGGCGGGAAAGATTACGATCGAATTGTTCACCTCAATTATTATAAAGCCTTAGGACAAAATAGTCCCGGTGCAAAAGTGGATATTAAAACAATGACGGAAATAGGAATTTGTGAACCGTGTGAGCTTAAAGCTGCGCTGGCTTATGCAAAGAGTGGGTGGCCTGTGGTCCCCTGTCATACTGCTACTAAAAATGGTGGATGCTCCTGTGGCCAGATCAGCTGCGAGAGCCCGGGTAAGCACCCACGGTATAAAAGGGGCTTGTTAGAGCATGGGCTGAAGGAGGCTACTACCGATGAGGCTATCATAACCAACTGGTGGACTATATGGCCAGGAGCCAACATTGCTGTAGTAACGGGCAAGCGCTCAGGGTTCGATGTGTTGGATGTAGATCTAAGGCATGGTGGCGAAGACTCACTAAGTGACCTTGAGAGAGAATATGGCAATTTGCCGGACACCGTCGAGCAGCTTACTGGAGGCGGCGGTCGGCACATTCTATTCCGGCATCAAGATGGGTTAGGCAACAAGACAGGCCTGCGCCTCGGGCTGGATGTGCGCGGCGAGGGGGGTTACATCATGGCAGCGCCAAGCAATCATGCTAGTGGCCGTAAGTATGAATGGGAATTATCGAGCCTACCCGGGGAAGTGGACCTTGCTGAATGGCCGGAATGGTTGTTGGAACTGATGGAGGTAAAGAATGGCCAGTTGAGAGAATCTGCGCCGCCAGTAGAGGGAGAAATTGCCGCTGGGAAGCGCAATACCACTCTGGCGAGCCTGGCAGGCTCAATGCGTCAGAGGGGAATGGGTGAGTCTGCTATTTTTGCGGCCCTGCTGATAGAAAATGAACAGCGCTGTAAGCCACCTCTGTCCGAGGCAGAAGTCCGCAAGATAGCCACGAGCGTTGCCCAATATGAACCCGGTCAGCCGGAAAATGGCCGGCTTTTCATGAAGGTTAATGCTGGCAAAGGACAGGACATCCATGAGGACATTTCTACCTATCCTTATGCTATAGAAGATGGTCGAATCGGTTACTTCAAAGTAGAGAAAAGGGGCGATAATGCCGGCAAGGTATTTATGCCTCTTTGCAATTTCTCCGCCCAAGTAGTTGAGGAGCAAGTCCTCGATAATGGTATTGACCTTGTTCGTCGTTTCGCCGTGGAAGGCCAACTGGCCGATGGGGGGGGCCTTCACAGGGTAGAAATCACCGCGGGTCAATTCAATGGTATGAACTGGATCACAGACCAGTGGGGAGTCAGGGCCCGCTGGTCTGCGGGAATGGGCGCCAAGGACCGGTTACGTGAGGGTATTCAAATATTCAGTGCCAATGCCAAATTGCAATATACTTATCAGCACACCGGTTGGCGGAAAATTAACGGGGTATGGCAATACTTGCATGGGGGCCTGACCGATATTCAGGTGGTCCTGGAGCCTCCCCTTGATCGCTAAATGTTTTGCCCGAAGAACCAGAAGATGTATCGGGGGCTCTAAGAAAGTCGCTGGCCTTGCTGGACGTAGCACCTGCCGAAGTCACTATCCCGCTCCTTTCCTCTGTCTTCCTGGCCCCCTTGTGTGAATTTCTACACCCAGATTTTGTAGTCTTTTTGTTAGGAAAAACGGGCTCATTGAAGAGTACTCTTGCCGCCCTTTTCCTTTCCCATTTCGGTGACTTCGATCGCACCAGTTTACCAGGCTCCTGGGAGTCGACCGATAATGCTCTTGAACGTCGGCTGTCCACGCTCAAGGACACGCTTTGTGTGGTGGACGATTATGCACCCCGGGCCGATGCCTCCGCCCAGCGGAAACAGGAGCAGCGGGCGCAGCGGGTAATCCGTAGCATGGGCAATCTGTCTGGCCGCTCGCGTCTGAGGGCCGATTTGTCAGAGCGCCCAGAGTATAAGCCAAGGGGCTTGATGCTCTCGACTGGTGAAGATTTACCACCCGGACAATCCATCCTGGCGCGCATTCTGACTATTGAGGTTGAGAGAGACCGTCTGGACATGGAAGGTATCACCCAAGCCCAACAAAATGCCTACTGGTTGCCTCATGCCATGGCCGGTTACATCGAGTGGCTGGTTCCACAGCTAGATGAACTGGCCCAAACCTTGGCGGAGCAGTGGCGCCAACATCGAGTGCGTTTCTCTCAGAATTCCGCCCACCTGCGGATACCCGAAATCCTGGCTTATTTAGCATTGGGCATAGATCTGTTTACGTCCTTTGCCCAAGACCAGGGGATACTCTCTGAATCAGAGATTCAGGATCTGGCCCTCAGGACCCACAAGGTATTGCTGGGCTTTGGACAAGCTCATGGGGCAAGAGTCCAGGAGGAGGATCCGGCAGAAGTGTTTCTGTCTACCTTGTCGGCCATGCTGGCCCAGGGTGCGGTGGACCTGGCCTACCGGGCTAGCAGTGACGAGCTGGATAACCTGATTGGCTGGAAAGACTCTGACTATGCCTACTTGATCCCGGATGCCGCTCGGCATGCTGTCGCTCGCTATTTGCGGGAAGGCGGAGGTCACTTCCCACATTCCCCCCGGGCTCTGGGCAAAGCGCTTGATGGCCGGGGGGCTCTGGTCAAGGGTAAGGGCACCCGCTCCACTAACCAG
>CAXFTV010000076.1:0-3216 GCA_964005845.1 uncultured bacterium | reverse complement strand
GGAAGTCGCCGATGAAGCCGCCTACAACAAACTGGGATTCTTCAACAAGGGCCGCATCGATACCCTGCTGGTGGCCGGGTCCGATTGGAGCGGCTGGAGCACGCCCTATACCCAATCGGGCGCCGCCATCACCTCCCCCAGTCCGCGCAGTTTTCTGATGATGCGCGCCCGCTTGATAACCGAGGATCCCCTCTCCGGTGCCTCTCTAAATGCGATCAGAGTCAACTTCGTAAACCCGCTGGCCGATCGCATTCTGGGAGAAATATCCCCCACCACCGTGGATGAACTGGGGGTGGAGAAACCGTTTTCGCTGTTCATAAAACCGCTCAAGCAAAGCCAGTCCTTCGACGAAATTCTCCTGCAAGCCCCGTCCAGCATGAACCTGGAATTCGAGCAATTGCGGGCGGGCCGGGAAGCGCAGTGGGCCGCACTGGAACCCATGGGCGCAGACGCCCTGCAAGTCGTTAGTACCGCCAGCGATTCGCTCTGGCTGCGGCTAAACGAACCCCTGGCACGAGGACAGGCCGATTTAATCGAAGTGCAATTCAACACCACCCTCTACACCTCGGGGGCGGCATTCCTGGCTTCTCTGGGACAGTCCTCGACGCCTCAATCCTGGCAGCGAGTCGACGCGGCCGATGCGACCGAACTCGAACCGGGCCAGGGCATGATATTGCTGGGCACCCTGAACGACCAGGACGTGCTCAGTGCGCTAGAAACGCGCCCCCCGCTATTCACTCCCAATGGCGATGGCGTCAACGATGAGATGGTCCTGGCCTTCACCCTGAAGAACTTGTCGGGCCGGCAGCAGGTGGATGTCCGCATTTTCGATCTGGCCGGGCGCCTGGTGCGGCACATAGGCGAAGAGCGCGCCCAGGTCAGCGGCCAGTACGAGATTGCCTGGGGCGGCGAGGGCGATGATGGCCGTTTGCTCCCGCCGGGCATATACCTGCTGGAAGTAGATGCCAACGCCGACGACGATGCCGAGGTGCACAACGTAACCGCACATCGGGTAGTTCAGATGGTGTACTGAATTGTACCTATTCAGCGGGACCTCATTGAGGCGATGGGCCAAGGCGGCTGGGAGAGGGAAATTTTGCAGTGCCATGGGAAACCGGTCGGTCGCGCCGCCAGGGGGGCGCCAGTCGAGTAGCCCGTCGGCCTAGATCCCATCGACAACAAATTGCCCTTTGTCCGGTAAATCCGTCGATCTCCAGTGGAGCCCCGGAGGTCAAACCCCCACACTATTCCGTGCGAAAACAATGAGGACAATAAAGTTAGTCATTATTGTTTCTTTGTTTTTTTTGTCTCTAATCGCACTTCTTTTCTCAGGTGCGCTGAATTTTATAGCTCCTGACGGCGACATAGAAAATACCGCAGCGTTATCTCTTTTTACATATTGGGCAATTTTCATTTTCTGTATCGTCATCATAACCAACATAAGACAAAAGCCCGCTGAAACTTCTCTTCTCATCTGCACTACCGTTTCACTCATTATCATTTGCGAGATTGGAATCCGGTACTATGCTCCATATCAAGCAATGATGAAATTCGGAAGTGTTCAGTCGAGGGAATTCCACCATATCTACCCCGTGGATGCAAAAATGTTTGCCGGCTTTTTTGAGAGTGTTCCGGTAACAGTCAGCACTAATGAAGATGGCTTGAGAAGCAAATACAGCAGAGATGAGTTTAAAAAAAATAAAACAAAGATTATGATTTTAGGCGACTCGTTCACCTTTGGCCTTGGAGTGAAGCAGGAGCTCGCCTATCCAGAGGTTTTGGAAAAAAAACTTAGAGAGCGATTTAAGCGAGATGATATTGCAGTGCTGAATACCGGGATCATCAGTTATTCGCCCTTTTTAGAAGGAAATTTGTACAGAAAGCTAGGAGGTTTCTATAAGCCGGACATTGTAATTATGCTTCTCGATCCTACGGATATCGGGGATGATATCAATTACGCTGCCGAAGCAATCGACAACGGTGGAAATATTTCATTTGAGTATGATGCGGCAATGAAGCCAGGCCATTATGGCGGAGTTTACAATTTCCTCTCGCCATATCTATTTTATCCGCTTGTCCAGCTACAAAAGCTCTTTGGCAAATCTCCATACGACTATTATAGGCTGAATATCGAAATCGATGGAAGAAAGGTGAGGAATCGTTTTTTTATCTATCGATATCCCCTAGGGAAAACGGAAAGATACTTCGACCAAACATTAGAATATATTAAAGAAACAGCCCAACTGGCGAAGGCCTCTGATGCCCATTTCTTTCTTGTTATCAATCCGCGTTATCACAGTTGGAATGCGAAAGAATGCCCCGATAATTGGGAGCAAGGTAGATATTCGAATGACGAACCGTACCAATATGAATACTTTAAATTCTTCGAGAAAGCCGAACATAAGGTAGCTTTTAAAATCTATAATTTACTAGCCGATTTTAGGAGCACTACAATATTTCCATTGGTTTTTGCAAACGACCCGCACTGGAATGAAAAAGGACATGACTTTGTGGCGGAACTCCTGAAGAATTTTATTACTGATAATATGCTGATCGATCATTGATATGATCGGGGTGCCGGCTTAGCCCCCTTCGCGTCGCAGCGGCGTCGCCCGCAGTGCGGGCCCTTGCCTCAATGCCCCAGGACCTGGCGCAAATGGCCCGCCGCCTTGCCGATCAACTCGGCCCGGTCGCCCTGTTCGCGCCCTTCGTAGACGATGGATATGCAGCCATTGTAGTTTGCCCCCCGAAGGAGGCGGGCGATGCGCTGGTAATCGAGCACCTCCTCACGGCCGCTGGCGATTTGGTAGAACTTGCAGCGCACGTATCCAGCATGCGGCAGCGTCTGCGCCATATAATCGTAGATGTCCACTTGCGGATCGGGCTCGCCCGCCGCACCCGGGGAGCCGCGCCACTGACCGGTGTCCATGACGAAGGAGAGATTGGGATGGTCGACCTCGCGAATGATGCGCAGGACGTCGGGTCCCGTTGCTGCGAGGTTGCGGTTGTCGTGGTTCTGCAATCCGACGATCACGCCTTTGGCGGCTCCGTAGATGCAAACTTCACGCAGGCACCGGGCCAGTGCAGCAAAGATCGGGTCGCGCTCCTCGGTCTCGACGGTCTGCCAACCGAATACGCGAATCAGCGGCGCGCCGAGGACCATCGCCATGTCGACGGCGGCCCTGGCCTCGGCTATTTTGGCCCGCTGAAAGTCAT
>CAXFTV010000075.1:0-3578 GCA_964005845.1 uncultured bacterium | reverse complement strand
TTGAGGGCATGCCGCCATAATCGATATGCATTCCCATGATATTCATTTGCCCGGGACAGCGGGCGATTACCACCTCTCCTTCCCCCCCGTAGCAACGGGTGAATTCACCCAAGATCTCCCCATAGCGCCGCTTCCACAATATGGCGCCATCGGCGCCGTAGAAATGCTCCAGCGGGCCCTGTAAACGACCTGCCTCAAAAGCTTTAATCCACTGGTCCAAAGGTGCTCTATGCATAGATTTTTACCTATTTTTTCTAATCAGCCGGCCCCTCCAGGAGTAAAAGGCGCGACTTGGGCAAGATATGCTCAATCCAGCGACGGGAATAGCCGATTTGCCTTCGCATCCAGGCCGATACCCCGGAGACAAATCAACTTTGTCCTTTATAGCACATTATTAATCGCCCCGAACGCCGCTTGAGTCCACGCTGGCCTCCATGAGCTGTACGACATCGAAGTCAAGACCTTTAAAGTTGATGCTACCGCCTAACTTGATGCTGCTACTGGTATCGGCATTTGCAGTATCGGCAGGGGCACCAACTTCTATCGTCATATTCACCAGAGCAGTGCCCAGATTTGATCCCGATATTTGCAATTCTCCCTCCATGGGGGTGGGTTGTCCCAGGCCCAGGCTGAGCTTACCGTCCATTATCAGTTTTCCATCCGGCGAATACCCCGCAAAAACCCAATTGAGCAGGCTAATGGTCAAGACCCCCATGCGGCCCTCAATTACGTGCTCCCGGGTGAATAGCGCACTAAAGTCCAGGTCGGCTGCTGCAGCTGATAAAACGGCCATGATCTCCACTGCCTCCGCCCTCACAGTTGCCCTATCATTGCCCGAAAGGGAATCGTCGCCACTACAGGCATTGCACCAGAGAATACCAATGCTCAGAAAGGATATATACCTGCCTATTTGGCTTAGCACCATCGGGATCAATCCTGTTGATTAACGCGGTTTTTTGGTCGCGATATAGCCTTTTGCAACCGGCTTCAAATCAAGTGTTTTCCCCAAGAAATTTACCGCAGAAAATTGGTTGTAACGTGCCTATCAGCATGGGCCAAGACACTCCTCCCCTTTCCGACCAAGCCCGCAAGGGGACCAGACTAAAGTATTTTCTAAGGGTGCCTATTTAGGGTGTAAAGTCGGTTTTCTCGTCCACGCTGAGGACGAACTCGGTCAATAATTTGACCGAGTTATCCAGATCCTCCAGGGAGAGGACTTCCACCGGTGTATGCATATAGCGCTGGGGCACGCTGACCAGGCCAGTGGCTACGCCCGCCCGGCTGAGCTGCATGGCATTGGCATCGGTGCCAGTGCCGCCGGAGGCCGCATCGATCTGATAGGGAATTTTTTTCTTTGCCGCCGCGGCGACCAGGCCCTCGAAGACGACTGGATTGACATTGGCCCCCCGGGTCAGCACCGGCCCCCCACCGATTTTTATTTCACCCAGTTTGCGCTTGTCCATACCCGGATGGTCGGTGGCAAAGGTGACGTCAAGGGCAATGCCAACCAGCGGCTCGACACCGTAGGTGCTCGTGGTCGCCCCGCGCAGGCCGATTTCTTCCTGTACTGTCGCCACTGCAAAGAGTGCCGCCCGGGCTTTTTTATTGGCCTGGCTAACACTGCGCAAAGTCTCGGCGACGATATAGGCCCCCATTTTATTATCAAAACCGCGGGAAATGGCCAGATCGTGCCGCAGCAATTCGAAATTCGAGTCGTAGGTTACCGGGTCTCCTATTTCCACCAGCTTCCTCGCCTCTTTGCCATCACGGGCACCAATATCGATCCACATATCGTGCTTTTCCGGCACTTTGCGCCGCTCGTCCGGCGTCATCACGTGAATGGGCTTCTTGCCGATCACCCCGGCGACTGTCCCCTTGCGCGTGTGAATTCGCACCTTCCGTCCAGAAATGGTGCCCTGATCGAAGCCGCCAATAGTGTCGAAGTAGAGATAGCCGCTATCGTCGAGATGAACGATTTGAAAACCGAGTTCGTCCATATGGCCGGCCAGCATGACCCGTGGACTGCCAGCTGAATTATGCACTGCAATAGCGTTTCCATGTACGTCCACGTCGACTTTTTCGGCATGGCGCTCTACTTCTCTCTTCCACACCTGGCGCACCGGCCCCTCGTAACCCGATGGACTGGGCTCGCTCAACAAGGCCTGCAGAAATGCCTTTGAGGCTTTTCGCATGATTTCCTTTCCTATCCTAACTAATGGTTTTTTTCTCTGCCGTATCGAATCTGCTTCCTAGCAAGCAACAGAGGAGATTGGCCGCCAGGCCGACCAGGCCGGCGTGAAAACCCCACACCCGCGCGTATCCCATCCCCCACAACCACAGGGCTACCGCCAGGCCAACCAACAACCCGGTAAGGACCGTGCGACTGGAAAGCCGCTTCCAATAAAGACCGAGAAAGAAACAAGGAACGATTTGAATGAGAATCTCGAATTTCAATTCAAGCAGGCGGATCAGGGTCTTTTCGGTGCCAATGGCAATGAGCACCAGAATGACGATAATGCCCCACGAACTCATTTTGCCAATCCGGGTCAACTCAGCTTCGCTGCTGTCCGGCTTGAAATAGGGCTGATAGATGTCCCGCGTTATCATCGAAGAAATCGACAGCAGAGCCGAATCCGCCGTCGACATCAGGGCTGCCAGGATAGCGGCAAAGACCACCACCACCAGCCAGTAACCCAGCTCAGATTGGCTCATAATCAGCGCACAGAGGCGGGCCAGGACCTGGTCGGTGCCCGCCTTTTCCAGGCCCGGCAAAACTACCAGGGCAGTCAAGCCGCAAATCAGTGCCACCAGGGTAGTGGTCAGAGGCATGAAAGCCATCAACACCAGCGAGCGCTTGAGCACCCGGAGCGAACGGCTGGCATAGAGCCGCTGGATTGCCTGTGGATAGATAGCAGCCCCACACCCCAGCAGCAGCACGTAGCTGATCCAGGTATTACAGCCTTCGAGGGTGGGCGCCTGAACTTTGGGCGGATCTAGCTGGCTGATTTTTTCGACCACCGCACTAAGCCCACCCCCAAGACTGGGAATCAAAAACGCCAGCACTAAAAAACCCACCAGGAGAATAATTCCCTGGATCATATCGGTCCAGGCCACACTGCGCATGCCGCCCAGGGTTTCGTAGACAACCATTATTATAGCCAGGGCGATAATGCCATATGCCGAGGGGATTGCCCCATCGGAAAGACCCTCTACTGCCGCCCCCATGGCCTTGAGCTGGGCCAGGGTGTAGTTGCCCAGGGCATAGATCATCAAGAAAGTGCTCAATAGGGTGAGTGCGCGCGAATTGAAACGATGTTTAATATAGTCTGCCGGGGTGATGAAATTCTGCCGTCGCGCCAGGGCGACCAGCCTGGGGGCGAAGAGCAGGTAACCCGGAATGATCGAAAACATGAATAGGACCGAGACGCTCCACGCAAAACCAATTCTGTAGGTTTTACCGGTATAGCCGAAGAGCGTATTGCCGCTATACTGGGTGGCATACAGCGTTAGAAAAAGAACTAGCAATCCCATCGAGCGCCCGGCCAGATAAAAATCCGCCAGACTTTCGTCCTGCCGCT
>CAXFTV010000074.1:0-4780 GCA_964005845.1 uncultured bacterium | reverse complement strand
GCGCTCAAAGGTAGGCTCGTGCATCTGGAGTTCGCTCTTCGCGACGCAAGGCTCTATGGTTTCAGCCTGTTCGGATAGTCTCCGCCAGGGAGGTTTGTTCTGGCGGGGCGATTGCCGGCGCGACTGCGAGTTTGCGCTCCGCTGCCGGCAAGAGCTACACGCGTTAGAGAGATTTTTTTTCGGTCGTATCGTCATCGTGAGGCATTGGCCGGCGGCCCTCATTTTTTTGCGCCTCGGCCGAAGCGGATATTGGAGTATAATCCTGGGAGCCGGCCCGATTATGTCTGGCGCCAGCAGCCAGTAGCTGCGTTGATTGCCGCTCGTCCGGACTTGATAGTTGGAGGATTTTCATGCTCGAACCAGTCATGGTCGAGATTCCGGAGGGATTTTTCAAGATGGGCACTGACGGGGGCAATGCCGGTGAGGCGCCTCGTCACGAGGTGTTTTTGCCGAGGTACGAAATTGCCCTCTATCCCGTTACAAATCGGCACTACGAGTCCTTCCTCGCAGCCCATCCAGAACGGGCGATACCACTGCACTGGGACGGTCCTTCGGCGCCAGGCGATCGAGCCGATCATCCGGTCGTCAATATCAACTGGGACGAAGCTACTGCGTATGCCGGTTGGCTCGGTCAGCAGTTGGACAGAGCCTTTCGGCTTCCCACCGAGGCAGAGTGGGAGAAAGCGGCGCGCGGCGGGGACGGCAGGGCTTATCCCTGGGGCACTGACTTCGATGCCGGGCGTTGCAATGTTCGGGGCCACGGACCGGGCACGACTACAGCCGTCGATCGCTATCCCGGGGGGACGAGTCCCTGCGGTGCAATGGATATGGCCGGCAATGTAGCAGAGTGGTGCAGCGATTGGCACCGGCAAGGATACGCCTCGGAGCGAGGGCGGAATCCGCTGGGGCCGAGTACGGGGGAGCACCGGGTGGTGCGCGGCGGTTCTTGGCGGTATTCAGTCGATGCGGCGCGGTGCGCGGCGCGGTATTGGAGCCCTCCCGAACATAGGCGAGACAATACGGGTTTTCGCCTGGCCGCCTCTTGATAATTTCTTTCCTGACAAGGGCCGCCCGAAGGGTTGTAGCGCATTATATCCACTATGACCGGAGACTACTGGCTTATTCCGGTCCGTTTCCAGGCGCGGAAAGGAGGGTCTATGCCCATCCACGAAATCCGGCCGATGATTCCAATCGCCGACCTTGAGAGGTCCCTCGATTTCTATGTGCGGGGTCTCGGCCTGAAGTTGCTGGATAAGAACACCGAGTGGGGTTTTGCAATGCTGGAAGGCGAGGATTGTCGAATTATGCTCGATCAGTCTATTCGCAAAGAGGGAAGTGCGAATGCGGTGGTGTATTTGTACACGGATACATTAGGAGCCCTCAGAGAGTGTTTATGCGCTGCAGGCTATCACCCGGATCCCATAGGTGATACGTTTTACGGCATGACCGAGTTCCGCATCCGCGACCCGGATGAAAACTGGATCTGGATCGGTGCCTCGGAACGGGCAAAAAAGGGCTGAATACGAGTTTAGAGTCATAAGCCCAGCGGCCAAATACCGCGATTGCCGCTTGATGAAAAGACGTGATATTTTGTTGCTATGAAGCGTGCGGGCAAAAAACAGGAGCTCCGTTTCAGACAAGGGTCATGCGGCCAGGGTCATGTGCCTTGCCGCCGGTACCGAAAAACTACTATTTAAAATTGGCGCAGAGGAAAAACCCTGAATTCCACCCTAAAATAATCGCCGAGCGGCAGGAGAGTCGAATGAGTATCAAGCGTATATACGACCCCGCGGTTGAAGAAATTGCAGCGCTGTTTCCACGCCTGGATGTTTCCGATCCCCTCGGGGCGAGAGCGACCCTTAACGAGTTTCTCGAGGCTTTGTCGTCGCAGGGTTTCGAGCGGCCGGTCGACGAGCACATCGAGGAAATTGAGCGGACGATACCGGGGCCGGATGGGGCGCCCGAAGTGCCCATTCGCATTTATATGCCGAAGGAGCGCAGCGAACCAGGGCCGGGCTTTGTCAATTTCCATGGCGGGGGCTTTTTTCTGGGCGATCTGGAGATAGAGCATCCGCGCTGTCTGTTCATGGCGGCAGAGGCTGGCGCGGTCTCTGTGGGTGTCGATTATCGCCTCGCTCCCGAAAACCCATTTCCCGCTGGGGTCGAAGATTGCTACGCCGCCTTGCAGTGGGTAGTGGAAAACGCAGCGGAGCTGAAAATCGATCCCGCCAGGATTGCGATTGGCGGCAGTAGCGCCGGCGGCAACCTGACGGCTGCAGTCGCCCTGATGGCGCGGGATCGCGGCGGGCCCGATGTGGCGTTCCAAATGTTGATTTATCCGGTCACTGACGATCGCTGCGAGACGGCGTCGATGAAAGATGGCGCCGATCTGTATATTTGGGATTATCAGAACTCGCTCGATATGTGGGATCTGTACATCGGTGGGGACCGCAGCGAGGTATCGCCCTATGCCGCGCCCGCACGGGCGCGAGATCTCTCGGGTTTGCCGCCCGCTTATGTGATGACCTGCGAACACGATCCCCTGCGGGATGAGGCCATCATCTATGCCATGCGCTTGATGGCGGCTGGGGTGCCGGTCGAATTGCACAACTATCCGGGCACGGTACACGGTTTTGACCTCCTGACGCCATCGGATATCTCGACCCGCGCCGTAAATGAGGGCATTGAAGCATTTAAGCGAGCCGTGGCCAGATAAGCGCATAAAGGCGCTTCGCCAGTTTGCCAACCCGGTTGCGCCGGGCCGGACCTAGTCACGGGCGCAATGCGAGCAATATTTGACCGGGCCGTTCCATGGTTGAAATAGTCTCCCATTACGCTGCGAAGGGCTTCCTCGCCATCCCGGTTACATGCCTCGATTTATTAAATCACTAGTTGACTGAGGTGAGCGATCAGAACATCGTGAATACTAAAGCAGCGATGAATTCGTTTGTTCGAGCTGTTGGGCGAGGTCGGACAAAAGACGCCATTGAGCTTCTCGAGCGCACGCCGCAACTCGTGCACATAGAGCGCCCGCGAAGCCCCCTCTGGATTGCCGCACAACATGGCAATGCTGAATTGGTCAGCGCGTTGGTTCAGTACGGCGCCGATCTGCATTGCATCGGCTGGGATGGGTGCTCATGCTGTCTCCCGGAGAAACCTATCCATGTCGCCGCCCGGAACCATCGTGACGCGGTGGTCAATTTGCTGCGTATCCACCATGATCCCCTCGATATCTTCGACGCATGTGCGCTGGGAGAACGGGATCGCGTCCTAAGGCTTCTAGAAGCCGACTCAGCTCAGGCGAATGCTGTTCGTGTCATGGACCCCGATGAGCGCTTCCCGCTGACCCCACTGCATTGGGCGGTGTTCTGTGGTCACAGGGAGATTTTCCGCGATTTACTCGAGGCCGGTGCGAGTGTGTGGCCGGAGTTGGATAAGAGCCGTAGAACGCTTATGCCGCGTTTAGCGCTGGCGCTTTGCAGAGGCTACACGGATATTGCCGAGATGCTCATGCACGCGGGCGATGTACCCGCCGACGAGGTAGAGATCTGTGTGTCTTTTGCCCAGGCGGCCTACGGAGGGCAGCAAGCCTCCATTGATCTACTGCTGCAGCAGGACCTGGACATCAATGCGCGTCGTGCAGATGATGAGCACTGCGCATTTGTCCATGTCCGGCATCCCCGATACGAATCATGGCTCCTGCTGCTTGACAATGGTGTCGATCTGAACGCGCAGCGCCGCAACGGGAAGAGCATGCTGCATATTGCAGCAGCGCGAGGACTTAGGAGCTTTGCCAGCATATTATTCGAGAGGGGCGCTGCCCATGGCCTCCGTGACGAGAAGGGGTTGACCCCGCTCGATTATGCCCGAGGACGGAAGAACCAGAAAATGTATGAGTATTTTATCGAAAAGGGCATTTCTGTCTGAGCTGTGGGAATGGTACAATATATCGCTTATGCGATGCTGAAGCGGTGGCAGAAGGATGGCCCCAGGCGCGTTACAGGCGGTTCGCAATGCGTTGAGGTATGCTGCTCACAAAGGTGCTCAGAAGGCGTTGCGGCTATTTGAAAGTTCGATGCTTCAATCTTCCATCCGGCGGTCGAGGGAGCGATACTGAATGGCCTCGCCGATATGCGCCGCCTGAATCTGAGCGGATTTTTCCAGATCGGCAATGGTGCGGCCTACTTTGAGAATGCGGTGATAGGCCCGGGCCGACAGGCCCAGCTGGGTGATGGCGCGTTTGAGCAAGGCCTCGCCCCTGTCCGCCAGCGGGCAGTAGCGGCGAATGTGGCGCGGCCCCATGTGGGCGTTGCAAAATAGGTCCGGCTCGGCGGCAAAGCGCTCGAGCTGATGGCCGCGGGTCTGGTTGATGCGCTGGCGGATTTTCGCCGAGCCGACTTCGGGGGTCTGGCCGCTCAGCTCCTCGTATTTGACCGCCGGTACTTCGACGTGGATATCGATGCGGTCGAGCAGGGGGCCCGAAACGCGGGCCCGGTAGCGCCGGATCGCCGGCGGCGAACACGAGCATTCGTGCTGCGGATCGGAGAAGTAGCCGCAGGGGCAGGGATTCATGGCGGCGATGAGCATGAAGCGGGCCGGGTAGGACAGCGTGACCAGGGCGCGGGCCAGGGTGACGGTGTAGTCTTCGAGGGGCTGGCGCAGGGCTTCGATGACGTGGGTTTTGAATTCGGGCAATTCGTCGAGGAAGAGTACGCCGTGGTGGGCCAGGGAGACTTCGCCGGGGCGCGGGTAGGCACCGCCGCCGATGAGGCCGGCGTCG
>CAXFTV010000073.1:0-7151 GCA_964005845.1 uncultured bacterium | reverse complement strand
CTATGGCGTAGCGGGCTTGCCCGGCACCAACCTCGACACTGCCGGTTGCTTCGATGATAAGATCAACTCCGCTTTCCATCAAAGCGCGGGCACTGCCAACTAGTGCCGGGTGCCCAGAGGCGATGGCAGCGTTGATTTCATCAGGGGTCTCGCTACATACAACCCGACTCCTTTCAATACCTGCCAGTTCGTACGCCCGCAGCGCCTTTGCGCCATCTAACTCGGCGATGGCGGCTATGCGCATGCCGGGGGCATGGCTCATCTGGGTGACGATCTGGGTCCCAAAGGTGCCAGCGGCAATCAAACCGACCTGGATGGTCTCGCCGCACTCGTCGCGTTCCCGCAATCGTTGAAAAAGCATAGTTCAAACTCCTTTTATCACAGGGGAGTAGGGGGGCCGGAAACACACAGATTCCTCGCCTGAACGGATAGAAATCGGGTCGTTGCAGTATTTTTTCAAAGGGCGAAATCACCCCCGCTCAGCCCCTGGAAGACCCGAAACCTGCAGAAAGTTTTTGCCAAAGCACTCCTCCACGCCCACAAAACCCCCTTCCTATCCAAAGCAAACCCGACTGCGGTAAATTTCATTGCAGTATTTTTCCAGGTACTGAAATCGGTTTCCTTTCTCCCCCGGTGAATAATAAGCTAGCCCTTACAAGATTGGGCGTCAATTCCCTCAACCTGGCAAACAAACCCGCTAAAAATTCTCCCTCACCAACCGGGAGATCGGATTGGGCCTGCTGTAGTATTTCCGCGTGCCGCCATCGGCCCCAGCGTAAAGACGCCGCGGAAAGATAGTATAGTTGCTAAGCGGCGGCCCGGTAGTGCGGCCACAGTAAATGTGAATGGTGCGGCGCTCCGCGGCGCTCTGGCGCACATTGCCGGCGTGGAAGGTGACGCTGTTAAATAATATAGCCGTACCCGCGGGCCCGGTCAGATGCTCGGCCTCTCCCAGGTCGAACTCTTCGAGGTCTTTTAAAACCAGCGTCTGACCGCTACCTGGCAAGACGCTGAAGGTGTGCGTCGTATCGTCCACCTCGCTCAGGTAAAAAACGACTGAAAGATAAAAAGTATAATAAGGCGGAGACCCCGTGCGGGTACCGTCGCGATGCCAACTGCACTCAGTGGAACCTGCCGGATTGGCCGCGCGAATCATTACCGAGTGTTCCTCGGCACACAAGTCGGGCCCCATGATTGCCTCCATAAGGGGCAAAAGCCTTGGCGGCCGCATGGTAATATCCAGTTCGGGATGCACGAGCAGACTATTGACGTTCTGGTAGCGCCCTGCTTTATCCCCTCTCCACATGCCTTCGTTTTCGCTCAAATCGCGGTCTATGGCCCTGTTTATTCTCTGCACTTCCCCGGTGTCCAGGGCGCCGGGCACTACCAGATAGCCGTTCTTTGCAAAAAATTCGAGTTGTTCATCCATTCCCATTTTTGGACCTCCAATCTATATTCAGTACACCATCGGGATGATGTTCCCGACCTTACCGGTAAAGCTGTCAACGACCAGCCATATCCCAGCCGTGGCAAACTGTCCCCCGAGCAGACCCAGAAAAAAAGGCCTGGCCTTATAGTAGAGCCGAGCTCCTCCGAATTTGAGGATTGAAACCTTGATCAGCCAGGCCAGAAAAATCGAGAACCAGATAGGGGCCATGGTCCAGCCGGGGGCCATGGCAAAACCCAGGGGGTGAAAAGGCCACCAGGCAAACCGTTGGCGCGCGCCCATCAGCACCATCATGCCCAAACCGCCGCCCACGGTCCAGATCCACCCGCTCATACTGGCACCAGAAGGATTTGCCAGCTTCTGCTGGGCAAAGTTTGAAGGATAGGTCGGAAAACTTTCGCCGAAAAACTGTCGGTGGAGATTAACCCCTCCATAGCTGTAGGATAAGTACAGCATATAGCAGGTGGACACAACCAGCGTGATCAGCATGGCCGCGGCAATTGCCAGAAGCAGACGGCGACGGTGTCCAGTAGCTTCACTGGTCAGCCGCAGACCATTAGCCAGCGGCGCCATCATAAATACCATGAGCTCCCCGGCCCATATCAGGGTGTGGGCAGTGGCAATCATCCCTCTGGTACCGAGGGCCGGTACCCCCACCGCCGAAACTAAAAAACCGGCTGGCACGATGCCAGGACTTATGATCGGAATCCCCGCTTCGATGACGCCACGGGTCAGTCCGAGAAAGATAATCAGGGCAATGCCTACCAGGAAAGCCGCTCCCAAGATGGGGATTCCACTTTGCCACAACCACAAAACCATTAGGGCACTGCCGCCCAGCAAACCCAGAATCGCCCATCGGTAGGGCATGATTTCGTCGCTGTCGTCTACCTCTGGGTCTTGGCCGAGGGCCTTGTTCCAAACACCCTTAATATGTTCCCGTCCCATCCATATTCCGGAGCAAACCAGGACCGCCAGGGCTCCCGTCATCTGGTGTCCTGTTACCGCAGTGCTCCATGGCCCCAGCACCGCTTCCCGCCCGCCCAGACCAACCACTCCCAGGAAATAGTCCTGCACTTCAAAAAGCAAATAGAAAAACCATAGACTCAACGAGAGCGTGGAACTGATTAGAAAGGCAAAACCCAGCATGAGAAAATTGACTGCCACTGTCAGAGATATACCCTGGTCGATAATTTCTATTTTGGTGCTGAGAACGAGGCGCACGACACTGGGAAAATAATTCGCCAAAGCATTGACATTGCCCACGATGAAGGGGACGGCAAAGCCGCACCACATGACGCGGCTGCGGAAAAAGGGTTTGATGATCCCCTTGCCACCACCATCTTCGATCATTGCCAGGGGCACCTGAGCAATAGGAAAGGCCAGGCGTTCATGCTCGACCCAGCGGCGCCGCATAATAACCCCGATAGAGACCAGGGTCAGATAGAAGGCGGCGTAGAAAACCAGCCAATATAGCAACGGCGCCAGCCAGCTTGCCCAGGGAATTAGAGTAGTCCCTTCGCTCCCTTCGTAAAAACCGCGCACTGCAACCGGTTCGCCCATCATCATCCAGTCTGCAAGATGGGGATGGATTTCGCGCGCCCAATTATTTTCGGCTGAAGCGTAGTAGAAAGTACCGCTTATCATGGGCAAAAGCATGCCCGTCACGCCGCGGGTGGGGATCGCTGCAGCCACCATCATCATAATGGTTATAGTGACCAGTTCACCCCACTGCAGGCCCCAGCGGCGCTTGAGCAAAGCCAGGCCCCCATGCCCAAGAGTCAAGACGAAGAATAGCAGACAGAAAGCGGCCGGAGAGGACGAGGCCACGCCCATGGGCGTGGCCTGGAGGACCATGGTGGTATAGGGCACTCCAAGTGCAATGACGACACATAGTAGTCCGCCGAGCAGCAAGCCCCGCCAGGTAATTTGGCCATTGGCCCGTTTCCCGATAGCGCCCTGGTTGGCGGCAGCAGCTTGAAATTCGCTTGGAATTGTTTTTTTCAAACCTGCAAGCCCTGGTTTTCACTTAGAGGTAAATTGACCCGCGCCGATGGGCCTCTATTGCCCGCGCCCGGCAGGAAGTCTAGGAGTAAAAAACGACCCCTTGCATTGGGACCGCACAGGGTAATTGCAGCCGCTAACGCACCTGACGGCGAAAGGGGTCTTCTTTTAGTTCGCCGACAATCAAGCTTTCCAGGTCCCCGCTATCCAACCCTGTCTTGATCACTTCCAGAGTCTCTTTTACCGCCGCAGCTGTCAAGCTGATATCCTCTTCGGTATGGGCCAGGGTTGGCATAAAACCCATATGGCAATGAATGCCCCGACGCGCCATCTCCTGCACAAAAAGAGTATTTACTTTGCGCCCCAAACTGGCATCGGGTAGATCCACTACAATACCCGGACTGGTCTGGAAACCGGCACAGGAACCTTTAATCCCAACTTCATCGATGGCGGCGCGAAGAGCATCGCGCAAGGCATCGCCAATTTCGCGAAAGCGATGCTCTGAATCGCGCCGTTTCAACTCGCGAATAGTGGTAAGAGCAGCACTCAAACCGACATTGTCACTCCAATAGGAACTCGAGATAAACATCCGTGCCGCCGGCTCCATGACCGCGCGCGATCCCACCACCGCCCCCATGGGATAACCGTTCGACATCGATTTGGCCAGCACCGTCAAATCCGGAGTAACTCCAACTTCCTGCTGCACCCCACCCCGGCGCAAGCGCCAGCCACATGAGACCTCATCAAAAATGAGCACTGCTCCATGCGCGTGAGCCAGCTCTTTAATTTTTTCCAGATATGCCGACTCCGGCAGGGTGGAACGCGCCGGCTCCATCATAACTGCGGCGACCTCCCCCGGATACTGGTTCAACAACTGCTCCAGCATCTGCAAATCCCCGTAGCGAAAGGGAATTACTGTCCCCTCTAGAGCCCGGGGCACGCCGATCGGTTCAATACCGGCAAAAGGGAATTCACCGCTTTCCGGATCGGCCATGAAATTGGCTGCCTGGTACCAGTCGTGCCATCCGTGATAACCACAAAAAATAATTTTGTCCCGGCCAGTGGTCCCACGAGCAATCCTTGCCGCCACCGCACAGGCATCGCCTCCACCCTTGGCATAACGCACCATTTCAGCGCTGGGAATGGTCTCGACCAACTCCTCGGCCAGTTCGATCTCCAGCGGACTATTAAGGGTATAGATGCTGCCGCGATCGATCTGTGCTTTAACTGCCCGGTCGACCACCTCGTCGGCGTGCCCCAGAATAACGGCACTTACCGCATTGACCCAGTCGATGAACTGGTTGCCATCGACATCGACAAAACGCGACCCCTTGGCCTTGTGGGCGTAGATTGGGCTGACGCCGTGGGCAAACTGGCTGGACCGACGGCTTATTAACTGGGTCCAACCCGGTATGAGCTGACCGGCGCGCTGGTACATTTCCAGCGAACAGCTGACATCGGGAAGTTCGGACATATTTGACTCCTGGTTAGGGTGAAATTTCAAAACTTGATGGTTCCTGGATCCCAACCTATCTTAGAGGCCGTCTCAAAAATCCGATCAGAGCTTCGCGCGGCCGCAGAGCGAATTTTTAGACGAATTCAAAAAATCTTCAGGTCGTTTCTCATTTAATAGTTAGGGTTATAATCTATGTCCAATCAGACGGCAAAACCAGTTCTCATTCAGGCCGAAAAGCTAGCCGATGGTCTAACCAGCACATCGCGCCCCGGCCAGGCCATTTTGGTGCAAGATGGCCGCATTCGCGCCGTCGGCGACTGCGGGGAAATCCAGCACCAGGCACCCCCCGACATCCAGACCATAGACTTGGGCGACGCCTGCCTGGCCCCCGGTCTCATCGATGGCCACACCCACCTCAGTTTGGCTGGTGATGGTCGCCCCTATGTGGAAATGTTTGCCGAAACGGATGAAATGATGGTCCTAACTGGCGCCATGAACCTGCAGCGCCACCTCGGGGCCGGCATCACCACCATTCGCGAGCACGGCGCCCGCAACATGGTCGGATTCGCCCTCAAGGAAGGGGTTAGTCGCGGTTATATTCCCGCTCCCCGCATGCTGGTAAGCGGCCGCCCCATCACCTGTACGGGTGGGCATTTCCACATGTGCAATGAGGTCGCCGACGGCGAACACGAAATCCGCCGTTCGGTGCGCCGCCTGGTCCACGAGGGCGCCGATTACATAAAAATCATGGCTTCGGGGGGCGGCACCAAGGGCACGATCCCCGGCCTGCCTAGCTACACCACGGCAGAACTGCATGCCGCAGTTCATGAAGCACACCACTTCCATCGGCTAACGGCAGCCCATTGCCGCGCTAAAGAATCCATGGTGCGAGCGGTCGAAGCCGGCATCGACCTGATGGAGCACGCCGAATTTCTCGACCCCGACGGCGAACTCCGCTTCGACCCCAAACTGGCCGAAATGATGGCCGAAGCCGGGATTTGGGTCAGCCCCACCCTACAGGCCTGGATTGGCTACCCGGCCTTTGTCGCACTCGAGGAAAAGAGGGATGCCGGCGTCCTGACACCGGCGGAGGAAAAAGAGCTGCAACGCGCCGAAGGACGCCTGGACATAATGCGTCGGATGCTCGACTACGACCTCAAGGAACGGATCGTTCCCGGCACCGACTCGGGTGTTAACGATCTGGAATTCGGCCATCTGGACTACGACCTGCAACTCCTCGCGCGCGTTGGCTTCACCCCCTCCGAAGCCCTGGCCTCCGCCACCCGAATATCGGCAGAGGCCATTGGTATGGGCGAAGAAATCGGCACTATAGAAAAAGGTAAAGTAGCCGATCTGGTTGCCTTCGACGGCGACCCAAACGCGGACATCAATGCCTGCAGCCGCGTGGTGGCCGTATTCCAGGCCGGCCAACGCGTCAAATAGGGGTCTTAGAATGGCGTCAAAACCCAACATCCTTTTTCTCATGCCCGATCAACTCCGCGCCGACTTCCTCAGTTGCTATGGCGCTGATTTCATCGACACTCCACACATTGATAGCCTTGCCCAAAAGGGGATTCGCTATCAAAATGCCTATACCCCTTCCCCCCTCTGCGTCCCCGCCCGCTGCGTGCTACTGACGGGTTGCAATGCCCTCAAAACAGGGGTCCTCACCAACGAAGAATTCCTGCGGCCCGATTTGGAATCATGTGGCATTCACACTTGGCCCCAACTTCTCGAAGGGGCTGGTTATACCACTGCTGCCATCGGCAAAATGCACTTCTATCCCTGGGACATCCACATGGGATTCCGCCACCGAGTCATCTCCGAAGATAAACGCTGGCTCCTGATCGAAGACGATTATCAGGCTCATTTGAAGGAACGCGGCCTGCGCAAACTTCACGGCGACGAACATCCCGGATACCACGAAAACAAAGGCGCCATCGCTAACAAAATCCCCTGGGCACACTCCTGGGACCACTTTGTTGGCCAGCAAGCCTGTGAATATATTCGCCGGCACCCCCAGGATACCCCCTTTGCCATGATGGTGGGTTTCACCGGTCCCCACTGCCCCTACGACCCGGTCCCCGAGTACCTGGAAGAATTCGACGAGGCAAACATGCCCTCTTCCATTCCCGAGGTTCCCGGCGATGCCCCTGCCCTGCGCCAGCAGCGCATCGACAGCAACCGCCTGCCCTGGAACGGAGTAGATTATACCCAATTTGACGAAATTCAGAAAAAGAAGGTGCG